>NZ_LZSZ01000056.1:0-117890 GCF_001665645.1 Mycobacterium sp. 852002-30065_SCH5024008
ATGCGATCGTCGGCAGCGTCAGATGTGTATAAGAGACAGGTTCAGATACCTGCGCAGCCGAAGCAACTGGTTGACCACCATGCCGATGCCCAGCAGCATCAGCCCCACCACTATTGCGACCACGATTGCGGCGCTCACACCCTCCATGATGGCAGGACGGGGTTTCAACATCTCCCATTGCTGGGTAGCCACAGCGGCATGAGTAACGAGGACAAGCTGAAGAACAAGATCGAAGACCTGGGCGGGCGGGCCAAAGAGGCCGTCGGCAAGGCGACCGGGGACCACGACACCAGGGACGAGGGCCGGGCCGACCAGGCGAAGTCCAGCCTCAAGGACGCGGGCGAGAAGGTGAAAGACGCGTTCAAGAAGTGAGCGGGCTTTCCGCGCTGCGCCGGCTGCCGGCGCTCGTTGGACTGGCGGCGCTGGTAGCCGGCGCCCTGGTATCCAGCGCGCCCAGCCCGTCGGCGTCCGCGGAACCGTGTCCCGATGTCGAGGTGGTGTTCGCCCGCGGGTCGGGCGAGCCGCCCGGCATCGGTGGTATCGGCGGGTCGTTCGTGGACGCGCTGCGCTCGCAGATCGGCTCGCGCTCGCTCGGCGTGTACGCGGTGAATTACCCTGCCAGCACGGATTTTTCGGATCCCAGCTTCCCGCAGACGGTGGTCGACGGCATCCGTGACGCCAGTTCGCATGTAGAGGCCACGGCCAAGAACTGCCCTAACACCCGCGAGGTGCTCGGCGGGTATTCGCAGGGCGCGGCCCTGGCCGGTTATGTCACCTCTGCGGCCGTGCCGCCGGGCGTGCCCGCGTCGGCCGTGCCCCCGCCCATGCCGCCCGACGTTGCCAACCATGTCGCCGCGGTCACCCTGTTCGGAACGCCGTCGGGCGACTTCTTGCAGAAGTATCACGCCCCCCCGCTGGCCATCGGCCCGCTGTATCAGCCGAAGACCATCGAGCTGTGCGCCCAGGGCGACCCGGTGTGCGGCAGCGGCAACGGCGGCGACTTCGCCGCGCACGTCTCCTACGGCGTGAACGGCATGACGGGTCAGGCGGCCAACTTCGCCTCCAGTCACCTGTAGCCCGGAAGGCCCTGCAAAGATCGCAGCATGCGCGTTCTGATCACAGGCGGTACGGGATTCGTCGGCGGCTGGACGGCCAAAGCCATCGCAGACGCGGGGCACTCGATCCGATTCCTGGTGCGCAACCCCGGCAAGCTGGAAACTACGGTGGCCAAGCTGGGCGTCGACGTGTCCGACTTCGCCGTCGCCGACATCACCGATCGGATCGCGGTGCGCAAGGCGCTGGACGGCTGCGAAGCCGTCGTGCACAGCGCCGCCCTGGTCGCCACCGACCCGCGCCAGACGACGGAAATGCTTACCACCAACATGCAGGGCGCCCAGAATGTCCTCGGCCAGTCGGTCGAGTTGGGCTTGGACCCGATCGTCCACGTGTCCAGTTTCAGCGCGCTCTTTCATGCCGGCCTGGAAGAGCTGTCGGCGGACCTGCCGGTCGTCGGCGGGGCGGACGGCTACGGGACTTCCAAGGCGCAGGTCGAGATCTATGCCCGCGGTCTGCAGGATGCGGGCGCGCCGGTGAACATCACCTACCCGGGCATGGTCATCGGTCCGCCGGTGGGTGACCAGTTCGGGGAGGCCGGCGAAGGCGTCAAGGCCGCCCTGCAGATGCATGTGATCCCGGGGCGGAGCGGGGCCTGGTTGATCGTCGACGTGCGCGATTTGGCCGCGTTGCATGTGGCGCTGCTGGAGTCCGGCCGCGGCCCGCGCCGGTACATGGCGGGCGGCCATCGCGTTCCGGCGGCGGAGTTGGCAAAGATGCTCGGCGAGGTGTCCGGGTCGGCGATGGTCTCGGTTCCGATTCCCGACACCGCCCTGCGCGTCGCTGGCGCGGTAATGGATCGCGCCAGCCGGTTCGTACCCTTCGATACGCCCTTCACGTGGGCCGGGATGCAGTACTACACGCAGATGCCGGCGTCCGACGATTCGCCCAGCGAGCGCGAACTCGGCATTACCTACCGGGATCCGCAAGAGACTCTGGCTGACACGTTCGAAGCCCTTCGCGCCGTGAGCTGAGCGGTGCGGGGCGCTCAGCTGAAGGACCAACGACTGCCGTAAACGGGGTCCTAATGCTCTCGCCGGCCGTGGTCGGCGGAGAGACCATCGCCGTATCGATTCGAGTCATGCGCGCCCAGGCAGGGTCGGACTTCGGATTGGAGGTACGGCATGACCAAACCCATTCCACCCCTGGATCTTTCATGGCTGTTGATCGAGTCGCCGGCCGGTACTACGCATGTCGGCGCCATGCTGTTGTTCAAGAAGCCGGCCGGCCGCGCGCCCATAGTGCGCGAGATCGTAAAGGCGTATCGGGCGTGCACGCCGGCGCCGCCCTTCAACTACGTTCCGGAACTGCTCGGTCGGGGGGCGCCCCATTTCCGAGAGGTGACGCACTGGGACCCCAACTACCACGTCGGACACCTGGCCCTCCCCGCTCGTTCCTCCTACGACGATCTGCTGCGGCTCGTCGCGGATCTGCACGAGCCACAACTCGACCGTAACCGGCCGCTGTTTCGGTGCTGGGTGATCGACGGGGTGCCGGACGGTATGTTCGCGATTTACACGAAGACCCATCACTCGATCATCGACGGCGAATCCGGCCTCAAGCTTCTGTACGCCGGGCTGAGCACGACCGGGGAGCGCACCGTCCCGACACCCGCCTTCGCGCTGGGCGCGCCGGAACCCACGCCGCACCCTCCGACACCCCTCACGTCGCGGATCGCCGACTCGATTCGCGCGACCCTCACGCAGGTCGAGGCGCTCAGCCAGATTTCGGCCGGCGCGCTGCGCAAGCTCTTCGCGACTATCGTCCAATCGCATCTGGAGGGCAGTCTGCCGTTCGGGGCGCAACACGCCCCGACCAACGCCCCGCTGCAGATCGGGCGAAGCTTCGCGACGCTTTCCTTGCCGCTCGAAGAAATGCATGAGGTCGGGCGGCGCCTCGGGGCCACCCTGAATGACGTGGCTGTCACGGTCATCGACGCCGGACTGCACGCCTACCTACGCGAGACGGGCCAAGCCTTCGCGCACCCTTTCATTGCGATGTGTCCGGTGTCGCTGCGCGGCGGCCGGGACACGACGATCGGCACGCGAGTGTCGGCGGTGTTTCCGCGACTCGGAGAGCCCGGAGCGGGCATGACAGAACGGATCCACCAGGTGGTGGACTCGGTCGCCGCGTGCAAGAAGGAGCTCAGCCGCATGTCCAGCGAGGCGGCACTCACCTATGCGGCCGGGCTCGTCGCGCTCGCCGGCCTGGGTTCATCCACGCACCTGGACCGCGTCGTGCACCCGGCGTGCAACCTCGTGATCTCCAACGTGGCGGGCGCAGCGGAGATCAAATACCTCAACGGTGCGCGCCTCCTCGGCATCTACCCGGTTTCCGCCCTCGCGGCCTCGATCGGACTCAACGCCACCTTCGCGTCCTACCACGACAGCATGGACTTCGGTTTCGTCGCCAACGCCGCGGCACTCGATGACCTGCCGCGCCTCGCCCGGTGCACCCGACGGGCCTATGGAGAGCTGAAAGAGGCGGCAGGACTGCAACCTTCGAATCCCAAGTCGGCCACCGTGTAGGAGGATCGACTGATGAAGAGCGTAACGTGCACCAACGCGAAGCTGGACGTCGTCGATCTACCCACACCGACGCCGGCCAAAGGCCAGTTGCTGATCGACGTCCTCCGATGTGGCATCTGCGGATCGGACCTGCACGCGCGGCGGCACTGCGACGAACTCGCCGACGTGATGGCCGAGTCGGGATATGACGCGTTCATGCGATCGGATCAGCAGGTGGTGTTCGGCCATGAGTTCTGCGGCGAGGTACTCGATTACGGTCCCGGCACCCGCAAGGCCCCGCGGCCCGGGACCCCTGTCGTCGCCCTGCCGCTACTGCGGCGCGGCAAGGAGGTGCACGGGATCGGGTTGTCGACCATGGCGCCGGGCGCCTACGCCGAGCAGCTTCTGGTCGAGCAGTCGCTGACGTTCGCCGTTCCGAACGGACTGTCCCCTGACGTCGCCGCGTTGACCGAGCCGATGGCCGTCGGGTGGCATGCCGTTCGGCGCGGCGAGGTGGGCAAGGGTGACGTCGCCATCGTCATCGGCTGCGGGCCAATCGGTCTCGCGGTTATTTGCATGCTCAAGTCGCATGGGGTGCGCACCGTCGTCGCGAGCGACTTCTCGGCGGGCCGCCGTGCGCTCGCGACGGCCTGCGGCGCCGATATCGTCGTCGACCCCGCACAGGACTCGCCGTACGCAACCCAGGCCGGACGCAAGCATCTGCAAGGCATCCTCGAGGCATTCGACCTCGCGGTCGGCACGATCGAGAAGCTACAAAGGCTGCGGGTGCCGTGGTGGCACGTCTGGCGCGCCGCCGAGGCCGCCGGCGCGGCAACGCCCAAGCATCCCGTCATCTTCGAATGCGTCGGCGTCCCGGGCATCATCGACGACATCATCTCCAGCGCGCCGCTGTTCTCGCGGGTCGTCGTCGTCGGCGTCTGCATGGGTGCCGACCGCATTCGACCGGCCATGGCGATCAACAAAGAAATCGACCTGCGGTTCGTGCTCGGCTACACGCCACTTGAGTTCCGTGACACCCTGCATATGCTCGCCGACGGCAAGGTCGACGTCGCGCCGCTGATCACCGGGACGGTCGGGTTGTCCGGCGTCGAAGCCGCTTTCGAGGCACTCGGTGACCCCGAGGCGCACGCGAAAATCCTGATCGATCCGAAGAGCGACGCTAAGCGGCCGGCTTGATCTCCAGCCCCACGTGCACCTTGTCGATGCCGCCCCGGACGATCGAGTGCGCGTAGAACCACCAGGCGTGGTACCAGTACCGCTTGAGCACGGCGTTGTAGACGCGCCGCGTCTCGGACTTCGGCAGGACCCGCGCGATCGCTTCGACCGGCTCGCTCTTCGGCTTGCCCAGGGCGCCGCTCTTGGCGATCGTCACCCGGGGCGTGTTGTTGATCCGCTTTGTTTTCCACGACCCGTCGTCGGTGATGACCAGGAGCTTCTCCCCGTCGGGCACACCCCAGATCGCCGTCGGTTTCGGGCGGCCGTCCTTGGTGAATGTGGTCAGAAGCAGGTACTTGGATGCGATGACGTCTTCGAAGCTTGGAGCCACGGTTTTTTTCCTTCACTTTTTGAACTGTTCGGAGCAATTCCCCGGTCGCCGATTCCCTAATCATGAACTTGGCCTGCGCTTGTCCCACCCGCCGTGTTGATTTTTAGCGATCGCCCAAATTAGGGTCCGTTGATGGCCAGGGACTCCACGACGCGCGACATGCTCATCGACGCGACGATCCAGATCATGGTCGACGAGGGTTACGCCGCGGCGACGTCACGCCGGGTGGCGGCCGAAGCCGGCGTCAAGCCCGCCCTGGTGCACTACTACTTCCCCACCATGGACGAGCTCTACCTGAATGTCTTCCGGCGCGGCGCTGCCGCGTACCTGGAGCGCCAACAGCGCGCGTTGGCATCCGACCGCCCCCTGCACGCCTTCTGGGAAACGCTCATCGAGCCGAAGGACACCCGCCTGCTGCTGGAGTTCATGGGCCTGGCCAACCACCGCAAGGACATCAGGGCCGAGATCGCCGCCTGGTTCGAGCGGTGGCGCGAAATGCAGATCACCGCGCTGAATTTCATTGTCCGCAAAAATGACCTGAACACCGAGGAGTTTCCACCCGCCGGCATCGCGGTCATCATCGCCGCGGTCGGCCGCATGCTGATCCTGGAGCAGGCGCTGGGCGCGACGACCGGCCACCAGGAGGCCATCTCGCTGATGAACCGAATGGTCGACCGATTCGAGATGCCGAGTTAACCCGAATCAGGGCAACACGACTCGCAGCCGCTCCCAGCCCCGCACCGTCGACGTCGAGGCCAATTGCGCCGTGTCGTAGTCGATACCCCATTCGGGCCAGCGGTTCAGGATCTCGTCCAGCGCGACGCGGCCCTCCAGGCGGGCCAGGTTGGCGCCGAGGCAGTAGTGCACACCCTTCCCGAACGTGATGTGCGAGATGTTGTCGCGACGGACGTTGTAGGTGTCGGGATCGGTGTAGCGGCGGTGGTCGCGGTTGGCGGCGCCGAACAGCAGCAGCATGGCGCTGCCGGCCGGAACCGTCGTGCCGTAACACTCGAAATCCCTTGCCATCCAACGCGCGACGTGGGGCCCCGTCGGCTCGAATCGCAGCGTCTCGTCGACGGTACGGGTCAACAGTGACCGATCCTCATCGACGGCGCGCCGCTGGTCGGGATGCTCGGCGAGCACCTTGGCCAGCCAGCCGATCAGCCGGCCGGTCGTCTCGTTGCCCGCCCCGGCCACCACCTGCGTGTAGTGCAGCACCTCCTTGCGCGTCAGTTTTCGGTGCACCCCGTGCTCATCGTCGAACTCGACGTTGAGCAGCGTCGTCATGAGGTCGTCGGAAGGGTTCTTGGCCCGCCATTCCACGTAGTCGGCGTAGATCCGGCCGTCGGCGATCGACTCGGCGTCGACAACCTTCAGCGGTGCGCCCGGCTTGGTGCGCAGGTTGGCATCATTGGCGTCGCGCACCGAGACTTGTTCGGACTCAGGGATTCCCAACAACATCCCGATCACCCGCATCGGCATCATCGAGGCAAGCTCCGCGATGATGTCGAAGCCTTGCGAGCCGACGAGCGGGTCCAGGCACCGCACGCAGTATTGCCGAATCTGGTCCTCGAGGGCGGCCATCCGGCGCGGCGTGAACACTCGCGCCATCAGGCCGCGCAGCCTGGTGTGCTCGGGCGGATCCTGGAACATCATGACGCCACCGGGCATGTCGAATTTCGACTGGATGAGCTCGAGGATGTCACTGCGCTTGCTGGAGAACGTCTCCCAGTTGGCCAGCGCCCGCTCGACGTCGGAATGGCGGGACAGCGCCCAGAAGTCATAGCGCTCGTTGTAGTAGATCGGTGCCTCTTCGCGCAGCCGCGCGTACGTCGGATACGGGTCGGCGTTGATGTCGACGTCGTAGGGGTCGTAGTAGACGTCCGTGTCGCTGGTGACGGTCATCGATGCTTCACCTCCACGCCGTTTGGGCGATCGCCCAAATTCAGGCGCACCCATGTCTAGCAGCAGGTAGACCGGGCAGTCAAGATGCCGGAGAGGGATGATGTCGGCGTGACATTTGACAAGGACACCACCGGGCTGGTGGTGATCGATCCGTACAACGACTTCATCTCCCCCGGCGGCAAGGTGTGGGAGCGCCTGAAGAACGTCATCGAGAGCAACGACTGCGTCACGCACATGAGGCAGGTGCTCGACGCCGCGCGGTCCGCGCATATCCGCGTGTTCTACGCGCTGCATCGCCGATACCGCCCCGGCGATTACGAGACGTGGAAATACATCGCCCCCGTTCAGAAGGCGGCGTGGTCACGCAAGACCTTCGAGTTCGGCACCTGGGGTGGCGAGCTACGCGACAGGTTCGAACCGCAGCCCGGCGACGTCGTCGCCCATGAGCATTGGTGTTCAAGTGGTTTCGCCAATACGGATTTGGACCTGCAGCTCAAACGGCACGGCATTCATCGGCTCATCGTCATGGGGCTGATCGCCCACACCTGCCTCGAGGCCACGGTGCGGTACGGCGCGGAGCTTGGTTACGAGGTCACCGTGGTGCGCGACGCAACGGCGGACTATTCGGACGTGGAGATGCGCGCCGCGCTCGAGGTGAACATCCCGAACTACGCGACCGCGATCCTGCCGGCGAACGAGGTGATCGCCTCGATCGCGGCCAGTGTTCCGGATCTGTGAAGATTTACCGCCCGGGTGTGAAGGCTTCGTTAAGACGGCGGCACGCCCGCGGCCGGACCGGCACCGTGGAGGTATGACGCTCTTCGAGCTGCTTCCGTCGGTGAGGCACGGGTTGAACCCCCACCTCGATCGCGCGGTCTGGCCGCTCAGCGCGTACGTCGACGACCTGGGCCGATTGTGCGTCGGCGACGTCGCCGCCGACGATATCGCCGCCGAGTACGGCACCCCCATCCACGTGGTGGACGAGGAGGATTTTCGCGCTCGCATCCGCTGCTATCGCGCGACGCTCCCCGATGCCGAGCTGATTTACGGCGGCAAGGCGTTGTTCAGCGTGGACGTGGCCCGCTGGGCCGCGGACGAAGGGGCCGGCGTGAAGGTCTGCTCGGCCGCCGAGCTGGCCACCGCGCTGGCTGCCGACGTCCCGCCCTCGCGGATCGTCCTGGCCGGCGCGAAGACCGCGACTGAGCTCGGTGACGCGATCGAGGCCGGGGTCGGGCGGATCGTGATCGACTCACCCAGCGAGATCTCGCTGCTCGCCTGCCGGGTGCGTCACCGGCAGCGCGTCCTGGTGCGGGTCATTCCCGACGTCGGGGCGCCCGACCAAAAATTCGGCTTCGCCCTGTCGGGGGGCCAGGCGGCACTCAGGCGTGTCGTGGACCAGCCGTCGCTCGACTTGGTGGGGCTGCACTGCCAACTCGGGGCGCACCTCACCGACGCCTCGCTCTACGGTGCGGCTATCCGGCAGATGATCGGCGTGATGGCCGAGGTCCGCGAACACCATCAGGTCGTGCTCACTGAGCTCAATCTCGGCGGCGGTCACGCGATCCCATACCGTTCGGGCGACCCGGAACTCAACCTGCGGTCGCTCGGGGCCACCGTCGATGCCGCGTTGGAATCCGCTTGCGCGGAGCGCGGATTCCCGCGGCCGAAGATCGTGATCGAGCCAGGCCGGGCGATCGCCGCACGCGCCGGGGTGACCCTGTGCCGGGTCACAGCTGTCAAGCGGCAGCCGGGCGGGCATACCTTCGTCGCGGTGGACGGCGGACCGGCCGACAACCCGCGGCGTATGGGCGCGAAATACACGGTGGCACTGGCGAACCGCCACCGCCCGACCGCCAGTACACCCGTCACCGTCGTGGGCCGGAATGGACACGGTGACGAGATCGCGCGCGACGTCGAGCTGCCCGCGGACATCCACCCCGGAGATCTGCTGGCGGTGGCCTGCACCGGCGCCTATCAGCACTCGACGGTATCGAGCCTCAGCCTGGTGGGTCGGCCGCCGCTGGTCGCGGTCTCCGGCGGCCGCGCTCGAGAACTGGTGCGCCGGGAGACCGTGGCCGACCTGCTGGCCCGCGACCGCGGTTGGAACGGCCAATGACGTCTTCCAGCACGAACGTTCGCGCACGCGCCGACCGCTTGCGTGTCACTGTGGCGTACGCCGTCCTGTTGCTCGCGGTCTCCGTCACCCTGACCGCTATGGGTGCGCGCACCCGCGCCTCGGTCGTCAGCGAAATGAGCACCAACCTGCACAACCTGGCGCACGGCCACCTGGCCGCCCTGGTCGGTAGCGCATTCGTCAGCGACGGGGGCAACGTCTATCTCTGGTTGCCCGGGCTGGTGTGCCTGCTGGCGCTGGGCGAACTCATCTGGCGCGGTAGGGGCTTGCTGATCACCTTTGCCGTCGGCCACATCGGCGCCACCTTGATCCTCGCGGTAGGGCTGGTCGCCGCGGTGGAGACGGGATGGTTGCCGTTCTCGGTCGCGCGGGCCACCGATGTCGGGATCAGCTACGGCGCGGTGTGCGTGCTGGGCGCCCTGACCGCATCGATACCGTTGCGCTGGCGTCCGGCCTGGATCGGTTGGTGGCTTGGCATCGGGTTGGTGGCCACGTCTGACGCGGACTTCACCGCGTTCGGTCACGTTCTGGCGCTGCTCCTTGGCATGGGCTTGTCGTTCCGGTTGCCGTCGATGGCGCGCTGGACGCCCGTGCACGCGACCTTGCTGACCGTCGGCGCCGCGTTCGGGTTCTTCGTGCTGTCGGGATGCTCGTCGTTGATGGCTCCCGTCGGCGGGTTGACGGGCGTCGTGGTGGCCCTGATCGCCAATCGGGTGGTGCGGTCGGCCGCGGTCTAATCGGTTGAACCGGTCAGCGTCTCGATCTCATAGCGGCTGGCCGTCCACGGCGGGGAGTCGGGTACGGGCGTGAGGCTGATCGTCAGCTGCCCTTTGCCCGCGGTTACCGATTGCGGCAAGAGGTACGTGTCGTCGAGCCAGCGATGAAAGCTGTTGCTGCGGGGCTGCAGCCAATTCCCGACGGGGACGCCATCGATGGTGATGTCCGCCGACTGGAAGCCGTCCGCCTGATCCGACGTGCGGCGCAGCAGGATGCCGCGGTTGTCCGGGTTGGTCTCGAGGTGGAACGTGACCGCGGCGTTGGTGGCGCGGACCGATCCGATCACCGGACGGGTGTCGTCGGCGCCTTCATATTCGCTGACCAGCAGCTGATCGGCGCCGTCAGTGTCGGCGTAGCCGTGCAGGAGTCGACTGACCGGGTCGCCCGGGCGAACGTTGTCGCCAGGCGTAAGGGTGTCATTCGGCTGCGTGTAGAGGAAAGCTGTTGAGCTGTAGTCGGGTTGAACCATGTTCCGTTTACCGTGCTCGATGCCGAAGCGGATCGCGGAGTGGTAATCGATGGCGTCGGCGAGCATGAGCCGATAGACGGCGACACAGTAGTCGGCGCAGCCGGCGGTGGCCGTGCGCCGGTCCGGTTGTCCGGTGAGCGGGTCGCTGAAGCGGGTGCCGTCCTTGAAATACCAGCCGCCCTCGTAGAGGTCCTCGGTACCGGTGCCATACCACTGGGGCGACCCGGCGCCGTCCGTGTAGACGCGTTCGGCCCCTTCGAGAAAGTAAGGGGCGGCGTCACTGAACGCGGTCCTGATTCGAGAACCGCGGATGGTGTGGCTGACGCCGACGAATTTCCCGTGGCCCTGTTCGTCGGCGAACAACCAGTCTTGGCCGGGGACCGTCGGCCCGGCATGCGAGCGAGCGGTGAAGTAGCCGGCGCGACCGCTGGCCAGTGCGGGCGCCCATTGGGCATCGGGGGCGATGGTCACGTCGCTGTCGATTCCGGCTACCGGGTCGTCGGTGGTGTTCACAAGCGTGATGCGGGCCGCGTGGGCGAAAGGCATGGGCCACCATGCGGACAGCGACAGCGGTCCTCCGGGCTGCTGGACTACGGCGAACATCAGGGACCGCACGGTATTGGCACCCAGCCCGGCGCCGAAGAACTCCCCGAGCGGGGAGTCGACCATGGTGCGGCCGTCGAAGTCCATTTGCAGCCGCAAGCCGCTCAGCAGTTGGTCCGCCGGTTCGGGCAGTTGCAGCCGTAACGCCGAGATGGTGCCCGGGCCGGTCGATTCCGCGATGGTCGTCTCGGCCCGGGCCGGGACCTCGATAACCCGGTTGTCGTGAACCGCCGCAGCCGCAGACGGTTTGGGGTCAACGGTGCCCGCGGCGCGCATCGTGGCGAGCACGTCGAGCGCGGGGTCGGCGGGCGAGAAAGTTGAGACGCCCACGGCGCTCGAGAATTGGCGATAGTCGACGTGGTAGTACTCGAGATTCGATGCGACGCTGATCCGCATCGACTGTCGGTAGGGCATCGGCACCTTGATGTACACACCGCCCGGCGACTGCGCCGCATTCGCAACGAGCGGCCATTCGAACGGCGCACCCAATGCGCCGTCGACCACCGATTGCAGGGGAGCGTCGAGCACGGTTCGTCCGTCCAGTTCGACGCGGATGTTCCCGATCCGGGTCACCTTGCCGCCGTCGCGGGTGAGCCAGATCGAATCCACCTCACCGGCACCGCGATCCTCCGCGATGACGCAGCCGGCACCGCCGGAGTTCAAACATCCTCCGGTCCCGTTGCGGTTACCGGTGGAGAGGTCGAAATCACCGCCGCTGCGGTCGAAACTGGAGAGCTGCAGGGCCTGCGTGTCGGTGCGCAGATACGGCAACCGGTCCAGCCGTCGATAGGTGTCCCAGCCGATCAGCCGGTCGGCGGCGTCGTTGCCGATCGGCGCCGCGAGCGCCGCGCCCGCAGCGGTAATACTGGCCGGCACCGAGAGCACAAAAGCTAACGTCGCGCACCACGCACGAATAACCACGGGCATAGCGAAGAAGCTTACTTTTCTCGGTCGGGTTGACCAGATTTGGAATCTAACGACGGTCCGGCCCAACAAGGCGCGAATGATCCTTCTGCGTGAATTGCATTCATGATGCCGGTAGTTCGGGGAAGAGCGCACCGAAAATGGCGCGGGCGGATACGCGGGCACGGTCGGTGTGGTCGTGCAGATAGCCTGCCGAGTTCGCGAGCAGGATTGCAATGGGCACGGCAGATGCCGGGATCGCCGACAATCGTCAGCGCTGCAGCGACCCAAAACCCGTATCTCGGTTCTCCCGAATACGTTTCGGATCGCCCTGCTTTGTTGCAGATGTAGGTCGGATCGTGTGCTGCCTATATTATCCCCCCACCCACCCATGCGGAAGATTATGGAAAATGAATGCATATCAGGCTCTCGGTCGCCATCAAGAACGTATCCGCCGGCCGTGCCGCCAGCGACTACGCCGCGCTTTCAATCAGTTGAAGTTGACCGCCGCAAATTTAGTGAATCCCATAGCATTCCGCATTGCACTCACGTAACATAACTCCCCTCGGGCGTACATCTCTCCTCTAAAGGATGGAGTGGTTCATGTCTCGTATGAAGTACAAGGTTGTCCTCGGGCTGATTCTGGCCGCCACCGCGCTGACATCCTCGGGTTGCACGGTGCCGCTAGTCATCGACTGCAGCACTGCAGCCACCGGAGTTACCTGCACGCCATAGGGGGTCGTTCGGCCCTCGAGGGGTTGCGCTGCTGGCACGCTTTCCTTGGTACGACCGCTTTGAAGTCTACCGAGTACTTGGGCGTGCCAGTTAGCGCACCGACTCTCATCGTCCTGCTCGAGATGAGACTGCTTGCAAGTCAGGCACTTATCTGAGCAACGAGTCGCGTGGTGCGCGCGCATAGGCGACGAAAGTGAATCGCGCGATCCGGGCGCTCGCAGTGCGCTTTGGCGCGAATCGGCACAATCGTGTCGAAATCCGTTGCCGCCGAATGCCGGTTCGGGAGCGCTGCCGTCCGTGGCCGCTCCACTAAACCAGTGCGAACATCACTGTGACCGATCTCCGTAAGTCGCTGCGGCACAGGGAAATCCGGTACGCGAATTCTCGGCCGTGATTGTTCCACCTATAGATATTGGCGGACCGGATCATCGCAATTTTGTTTACTCCCATAGCATTTCGGATTGTACCCACGTAAAATAACTCGTCTCGGGCGTAACATTTCTCCTCAGATGGATGGAGTGGTTCATGTCTCGTATGAAGTACAAGGTTGTCCTCGGCTTGGTCTTGGCCTTCACCGCATTGACGAGCTCCGGATGCACGTTGCCTACCTTCTCGTGCAGCGGTGGAGCGACCGGAATCACCTGCACGCCATAGGCGGTCTTTCCGCCGTCGGGGTTGCGCTACTGGCACGCTCTACTTTGCAGGCTTGCCTTCGGCCGTGGGGCGTGCCAGTCAGTGCACCGACGCTTCGTCGGATGATCCTTGAAGCGCCTGTCTACCAGGCGTTCCGTACAGCTAGCGTGTTAGCGCGCCAAGCCGACTAGGCGCAGCGCCAACGTCACTGTGACAAATCGCCGCACGCCCTGTGCCACAACGAAATCGCAGCTGTGCAGTCCCCGTCATCCATGGGGCGAAGCTCTATTACTTCGCCTTGCCGTTCTTTTTCAAGTCCGTATCCCGGCTGGGCTGAACGCGTTTCGGTTCTCCCGGCATTTTCGGGTAGTTCGGCGGATACGGCATATCGCCGAGGCCGCGCTCTTCGTCGGCGTCGGCGATCTCCAGTAGGGGCGCGATCGACTGCGCCACGTCATTCATTGCGGCCCAGGGGTCTTGGCGGCCCTTCACCAGATCGGGAACCGTTGCGATGGTGTAGTCGTCAGGTTCCGCGCTGGCCAGCTGGTCCCATGTCAGCGGCGTCGACACTGTCGCGATCGGGGTGGGGCGTACCGAGTACGCCGACGCCATGGTGCGGTCCCGGGCGTTCTGATTGAAGTCGACGAAGATGCGCTCGCCGCGTTGCTCTTTCCACCACGCAGTGGTGGCGGCCGCGGGCGCACGTCGCTCTACTTCGCGGGCCAGCGCGATGCCGGCGCGGCGCACCTCGATGAAATCCCAGTCGGTGGCGATCCGCAGGAAGACGTGGATCCCGCGGCCACCGGATGTCTTGGGGTATCCCACCAGACCGAGCTCGTCGAGCAACGGTCGCAGCACGTCGACGGCGACCTCACGCGCCTGCTCGAAGGCGACGCCGGGCTGCGGATCCAGGTCGATGCGCAACTCGTCGGGATGGTCGGTATCCGGGCAGCGCACCTGCCACGGGTGCAAGGTGATGGTGCCCATCTGTGCCGCCCACACGATGGCGGAGGGGTGCGTCACCTTCAACGCGTCGGCGGTCCGTCCGGAGGGGAACGTCACCCGGCAGGTCTGCAAGTAGTCGGGGTGGTGCTGCGGGACCCGCTTCTGATAGATCTCCTCACCGTCGATGCCATCCGGGAAACGCTGCAGATGGGTGGGCCGGTCACGGAGCGCGTCGAGCATCGGGCCACCCGCCACGGCGAGGTAATACTCGACGAGCCGCCGCTTCGTGCCTTTCGAGCCCAGCTTGGGGAAATAGACCTTGTCCGGATTAGTCAGGCGCACCGCAATACCGTCGACGTCGAGCTCTTCTGCAGCAGCCATACCAAAGATTCCAGCACAATCGGCCTATGGACTTACCCGTCATGCCCCCGGTGTCGCCGATGCTTGCCAAATCGGTGCGATCGATCCCGCCCGATGCGTCATACGAACCGAAATGGGACGGATTCAGGTCCATCTGCTTCCGTGACCGTGACGACGTGGAGCTGGGTAGCCGCAACGAGCGGCCCCTGACGCGCTATTTCCCCGAGTTGGTGGCCGCGGTGCGGGCGGAGCTGCCCGAGCGTTGCGTGATCGACGGAGAGATCGTCATCGCCACCGACCACGGCCTGGATTTCGAGGCGCTGCAACAGCGCATCCACCCGGCGGATTCGCGCGTGCGGATGCTCGCAGAAGTGACGCCGGCGTCCTTCATCGCGTTCGACTTGCTCGCCCTGGGCGATGACGACTACATGCGGCGACCATTCAGCGAGCGGCGCGCCGCCCTAGTCGATGCCCTGGCGGACTCGGGGCCTTCCATCCACGTCACGCCGGCCACCACTGACGTCGATATTGCGCGGCGCTGGTTCGACGAATTCGAGGGAGCCGGACTCGACGGTGTCATCGCCAAGCCGCTGACCGTCACCTATCAGCCCGACAAGCGCGTCATGTTCAAGATCAAGCACGAGCGGACCGCCGACTGCGTGGTAGCCGGCTATCGCGTGCACAAGTCCGGCGGCGACGCCATCGGCTCGCTGCTGCTCGGGCTCTACCAGGACGATGGTCAGCTCGCGTCCGTCGGGGTGATCGGCGCTTTTCCGATGGCCGAACGGCGGCGCCTGTTCGCCGAGCTGCAGCAGCTCGTCACCGAGTTCGAGGACCACCCCTGGAATTGGGCTGCCCACGAGGCCGGCGAACGAACGCCGCGAAAGAACGAATTCTCGCGCTGGAACGCCGGAAAGGATCTTTCGTTCGTGCCGCTGCGTCCGGAGCGCGTTGTCGAGGTTCGCTATGACCACATGGAAGGCCGGCGCTTTCGCCACACCGCACAGTTCAACCGGTGGCGCCCAGACCGCGAGCCCCGCTCGTGCACATACGAACAACTCGAACAGCCGGTCACCTTCAGCCTCGGTGACATCGTGCCCGGTTTGGGACCGGGCTAGAAGGGCGGCGGCTGGTTGCGTTCGGCGATGTGGGCGGCGTTGAGCGCGCGTTCGGCATTGATTCGGCGGGCTCGGTCGTGCTGTCGGGTCCGGCGGCGCGTTGGCATCATCACTCCACGATCGCCGGGAGGCCGATATCGCGTTGAGGCGAGTCGTAATTCGCCCGTCGGCACGCACAGCGCGGGAAACAACAGCCGGCTGCCAGGACGGGTGGTGTAGGTCTGTCCGGTCGGCGACGTCCATACCACGGTGCCGTCGACTCGTTGGCGATCAGCCAAGCGGCCTGACTCCGGTAATCTTCGCGTTCCTCGGCTTACACTTCCGCAATGTTCTCGGAGACGCGCTACGCGCTGAACGGAGACTTGCACGTCGCCTATCGCACCTCACCCGAAGGTCCCCGCGACATCGTGTTCGTCCCGAACTGGGCCACCTGTTGCGAGCATCTTCCAGAGCTACCGTCCCTTCAAGGGTGGGTCGAGACGATGACATCGCTCGGTCGACTGATCTTCTTCGACCAGCCGGGCACGGGAGCGTCCGATCCAGTCATGCCGGGGGCGCTACCAACATTGGAGCAATGGGCCGACAGCATCACCGCGGTGTTGGACGATCTCGGGAGTCGCGAAGCGATCCTCGTCGCATTCGACGGGTCGTTCGCGCCAGCGGCGCTGTTCGCGGCGACGCATCCGTCCCGCACCACCGCGCTCGTGGTGCTGGAGTGCTACGCGAATCCGATGGTTGAACGCGCTGATGGCGTCAATCCCGAGGAACTCCTCGCTGCCTTTGCCGCCATATGGGGGACGGGGGAGGTACAGCATGTCTTGAATCCGGACATGCCGTGGAACGAGGAGATCAGGGCAGCTTGGGCTCGAATGGAACGCCAAGCGGCGAGCCCAGGGACCATCGCAGTCGTGCAGCCCCTCGCGGCCGAAGTCGACGTGCGGGCGCTGCTTCCCACGGTCCGCGTGCCAACCCTCGTCGTCCACCACACCGACGACCCGTTGACCCCGCCCGCGTGGGGCAAGTACATCGCTGATCACATACCGGGCGCGAAGTACGTCGAACTCCCTGGGCGCAACATGTACCACTTCGTCGAACCGGAATGGCGCGAATCCTTCCGGGCGATCGCCGAGTTCCTCACCGGTCACCAGGCAGAGGTTGCCGACGACCGGGTTCTTGCCACCGTGTTGTTCACCGACATCGTGGACTCGACGCGCCGTGCTGCGGAGATCGGCGACCGTGATTGGCATGCGCTGCTGGACGCCCACGACGCCATCGTGCGCGTCCAACTCAATCGCTTTCGAGGCAGCGAGGTAAACACCTCTGGTGATGGCTTCCTTGCGATGTTCGACGGCCCGCAACGAGCGATCCGCTGTGCCATGGCAATTCGCGACGCAGTGCAGGCGCTCGGCCTTGAGGTGCGCTCCGGGTTGCACACCGGCGAATGCGAAATGCGTGGCGACGACATCGGCGGGATCGCCGTGCACATTGGCGCGCGGGTGAGCGCACTGGCCGACGCAAACGACGTACTCGTGTCCAGCACGCTGCGTGACCTCGTGATCGGGTCAGGAATCGAGTTCGAGGATCGCGGCACGCATGACCTCAAGGGTGTGCCGGGTGAGTGGCGTTTGTTCGCCGTCGCTTCCTCTTAGCGATGGCCCCGCTGCTGGGGGTGTGTCTTCCAAAAATGCCCGTGCCGTCGAGGCGTTGCTTGTCGTGCCAAGCCGTCCAGGATGTTTGGAGCAGGTGGTAACACCGATTGGCTCTATTACTACATCAGGAGCCAGATCCGAGACACCACCGACGCAAGCGAGCTTGCGTTAGCGCTGGCACACGTCAAGCTTTGCGGCCCGCGACCTGCCGCACTACAGACACGGCGGAGGACCTTTGGTGAAGCGCATAATCCGGTCGGGTGTTCTCCACAGGTCGATCGTTTGAACCACCCAGTATGCGGCGAACTCGAGGATCAGCGCCACCTCGGCTAGAAGGCCCCAATGGCCCCCCAACCCTCTTGAGACATGAACCCAGAGAACTGCAATTAACGTCGCCAGCATCAGCCAGGCAATCCCCCAGTAGATGCGCTTATAACCGCGCTGATGCGCTGACTTCGACGGGTCCTCTCGCCCGACGACGTATGCGGTGCAGAACGTGGTGGCGATGAAGGACGAGAGCAGCAGTACCGCGGCTGCGCCGTGTGCATACTCCTTGAACGTGTCCGGAAAGAAGAGCAGCGCAATCAGTCCGAGCACCATAATCAGCCAGAAAACGCACAGCGACACTATTCCGCCCGGCCTTCGTTTCCGCGGGGGGCGGCCGCGCCTCCATTGGTCCAGCATCACCGACCAGATCAGCAAATAGCCCAGACCCAACGCGATGGCGACCGCCCAAACATTGGGCAGCATGGCGGCCTTGGCGGTGTCGTCGAAGTCGAGCGGCAGATTAGCTGGCCCGGGGCACAGGTCCATGGGTCGAGGCTGCGGCACTATCGCGGCGGTTAATGCGCTCACCCCGGCCAGAGTCAACAAGACATCCTCGGTGTCGGTGCTGCCCCTATAGATGATGAATAGCGTGCCGAGCGCCAGGAGCGCGGCGACGACGATGCTGTGCGCGGAGGTGTAATAGTAGGTGCTGATGGCCGATTGCCAGCAGGGTGCCGATATCTTTTCGATGATCACGCCCGCAGCGACCATCACCATTAGTACGACCATGGCGACGCGTAAGTCACGGTATATGGCAAGCGTGATGGGAGTGCGACGCGGGCGTTGGCCGTCCGTGCCGCTTGGCTGGCTCACGCTGCCCACACTTCTGGACGACGATCGCTTTCGCCCTTTTGGTTCGCTTCAGGCATGTTCGGTACCTGTTTGTGACGATGTCCGGTGATATGGCTGACTTCACACGATTTTACGGATATTCGTCTAACGGGTGTGCAGCAATGCGGCTTCTGATTTGAAGTCGCGCGGCATCGGCCTGCCGAAGGCGGACGTAGACCGCGTCAAGAGCCACCTGGCGAAGTACTACAAGAAGAGGGGCGAGAGCCCTCCGTGGGAGCGCGGGTGATCTAGACCGCGACGGAAAGCTGCGACAGTCCGCGCAGCGTGACGTTGGCCTTGTACTGCGGCTCGCCGTCCAGCCGCGCGTGCGGGAACCGCGCCGTCACCGCCGACAGCGCCACGCCTGCTTCCAGCCGGGCCAGCGGCGCGCCCAGGCAGTAGTGCGCTCCCCGACCAAAACCCAGGTGTCGCAATCCTTTCCGATCCGGGTCGAAGAGATCGGGCCGGTCGAATTCGGCAGGATCACGGTGGGCGGCGGCGAGCACCAACATCATGACATCGCCCGCGGGTACCTCGGCTCCACCAATCGTCATGTCGGCGAGAGCAATTCGCCCGACAAGTTGCACGGGTGGGTCGAAGCGCAGGGTCTCTTCCACGATGGCCGACGCTCGACCCGAGTCGGTGCCCAAGCGGCTCCACTGGCCGCGATCGCGCAACATCGCCAACATGGCGTTCCCGATCAGGTTCACCGTGGTCTCATGTCCGGCGATCAAGAGCAGGTTGCAGGTGGAGACAATCTCCTCCTCGGTCAGTTGATCTCCGGACTCCTCCACCGCGATCAGCCCCGACAGCAGGTCGTCACCGGGTGTCGAACGGCGGCGGTCGATCAGGCCGTGAAAGTACTCGCGCAGCCACGTCCCGGCCTGTTGTCGCTCATTCGCGACCTCGGGCGGCACTCCGGTGATCGTCGAGAACGGATCCAGCGCCTGGGCGAGCAGTGCGGACGCACGGCTGAATTGCGGCTCGTCGTCGAGCGGCACGCCGAGCAGCCGGCAGATCACTGCGACCGGCAGCGGATAGGCGAAATCCTCGACGACGTCGAAGTGACCCTTTTCGGCGACCCGATCGAGCATTCCGTCGACCAGCGAACGAATGTCGGGTTCCAGCGCGTTCACCACCTTGGGCGAGAATGCCTTGCTGACCAGTCGGCGCAGCCTGGTGTGATCCGGTGGGTCGAGAAACAAGAAGCCCGGCGGGCCCTGCCTGCGCGGCGCTGTGCCGGCCTCGGCCTGCCGCTTGGCGACCGTCGAGTTGACGTTGTCGCTGCTTGACGATGGGTGCCGCAATACCTCGTCGCAGTCTCGGTAGCTCGAGAAGACGGTCAGGTTGGCGCCAGGCAACTGCAGCGCTCCGCCGTCACGAAACTGCGCACAGAGTGGATACGGGTCGGGCCGGTTGGCCGGGTCCAGCAGCTGCAGCAGCAACCCCTGGGAATCGGTCGGCGCGGTCGTCATGCGGCCATTCTGCCCCTAGGCGGACCGCAGGCAGTTTCAGCGACGGAGGAACTCGACGATGTGGCCCGCGAGCTCCTCGCCCGCATCCTCTTGCAGGAAGTGTCCGGCGCCGCGGATCAGGGGGTGATCGATTCCCTGCGCGCCGCACATCTCGCGTTGGAAGATCGCGCCCATCGGGCCGGTGATCGGGTCGCTGTCGCTGAAGGCGACCAGCATGGGGGTGGGGCTCGCGGAGAGTTTGGCCCACGCCGCTTTGTTGGCCGCCGCCGCGGGATCGTCCGCCGAGGTCGGCACCAAGCCCGGCATGGCGCGCGGGCCCGCGCAGTACTCATCGCCGGGGAACGGCGCGTCATAGCCCGCGCGCACGTCGTCGCTCATCGGTTGGCGACAGCCACCCTGCACGAACGCGCCGACGTGTAGCTCCGGTGCGGTGGTGATCGCCTCGCGAAAGCGCCACCAGACGTCGGGCATCGGCTGCTCCCCGGTCGGCAGGCCGGTGTTGGCCACGACCAGCCGGGCGAATCGATCGGGGTGTTCGGCGGCGAGGCGCAAACCGATCAGCCCGCCCCAGTCCTGGCCGACCAGGGTCACGTTTCGAAGGTCGAGGACGTCGAAGGCCACCGCGCGCATCCATTCGACGTGGCGCGCGTAGCTGTGATCCTCGCGGCGGGTCGGTTTGTCTGAGCGACCGAACCCGACCAGGTCGGGGCAGATGACCCGGTGTCCGGCGCCGACAAGTACCGGAATCATCTTGCGGTACAGGAAGGACCACGACGGCTCGCCGTGCAGCATGAGGATCGGGTCGGCCCGCTCGGGGCCTTCTTGCACCCATGCGATCCGCAGCGTCCCGCCCTCGCCGTCCGATATTTCGCAATACCTGGGCGCATACGGAAAGTCGGGCACGCGGTCGAACGACTCGTCGGGTGTGCGTAACGTCTGCATGTCAGGTCCCTTCGTGTAACCCCGCCAGATCGGGATGCGCCATCAACCGGTCTAAAAACCCGAGTTGCCCGTTCAGAAGCTTGACGCGGGCCTGCGCCACCGAAAACCAGCCCACCCGATCGACTTCCGGGAACTCGCGGAACTTGCCCGAACCCTTCGGCCATTCCAGTTCGAAGGTGTTGCTGCGCGCGTCGCTCACGTCCAAGTCGCCGCAAACGGCGAAGGCGGTGACCAGCTTGCCGCCGGACTGCTTCAGTTGGCCTAGGTCCAGCCGGGCCCCGGCCGGCGCCGAAAGCCCGAGTTCTTCGAAGAACTCGCGTTGGGCGGCGGTCCACGGGTCTTCGCCCTCGGCGTACTCCCCTTTGGGAATCGACCAGGCCCCGTTGTCTTTTCGCGCCCAGAACGGGCCTCCCGGGTGGGCGATCAGGACTTCGACGACGCCGTCGCGGGTCCGGTACAACAGCACACCCGCACTGAGTTTCGGCATTCGCTCAGGACCCGACCGACCGTTCCAGGTCCTTGAGCGAGGACTCCAGGTGCACGAGCAGCCGCTGCAGGTGCGGCACGCTGCGCCGGCATCCCACCAGACCGAAGTCCAGGTTTCCGGCGTTGTTGGCCAGCGTGATGTTCAGCGCCTGCCCATCCAGCGCGATGGACAGCGGATAGTTGCCGTCGAGCCGAGCGCCACCGTAGTAGATCGGCTGGGTGGGCCCCGGCACGTTGGAGATGATGATGTTGAACGGCGGCGACGTCGACGCCACCCAGCCCGGAACCGCCGCCAACGCCAGTGCTGACGTGTTGGCGGCGGACAGCGCCAGCGCCTGGAATCGAGGCAACTGCGAGAACACCTTCTTGTTGCTGCGCATCGAATCGCTGATGGTCTGCAATCGCTGTGCGGGGTCGTCGGTATCGGTGGCGAGGTTGCACAGGATGGCGCCGACGAGGTTGCCCCCGGCGTCGGCCTCGTCTTCGGTGCGCAGGCTGACGGGGACCATTGCGATCAGCGGCGTGTCCGGTAGCGCGTTCTGCTCGAGCAGGTAGTAGCGCAGGGCGCCCGAGCACATCGCCAGGACGACATCGTTGAGCGTCACCCCAGCGGCTTTCTTGACGCTCTTGATGCGGTCCAACGACCAGGACTGCGCGGCGCAGCGGCGCGCGCCGCCTATCTTGACGTTCAGCATGGTGCGCGGCGCCCCGAACGGCAGCGTCAGTTGCTGCTCGAAGAGCGCCGCCCGGGCCAGCGAAAGCGTAGATGGGGCAAGCGCCGCGAGAGATCCCACCGCATGCAGCGCCGACGTCAGCGGGCTTACCCGGTTGCTCTTGCGCTTGCTCTTGGGCAAACTCCACGGCGCGCGAATCTCGGGGTCATCGGGGTCGGTCGACAACGCGCGCTGCATCAGCTTCTGCGCGGAGACGCCGTCGATCAGTGCGTGGTGGATCTTCGTGTAGATGGCGAACCGGCCATCCTTGAGACCCTCGATGATGTGGGTCTCCCACAGTGGACGATGACGATCCAGCAGGCTGCTGTGCCACCGCGAGGTCAGCTCGAGCAGTTCACGGATCCGACCGGGCGACGGCACAGCCGAGCGTCGGACGTGATAGTCGACGTCGACGTCTTTGTCGTAGGACCAGCCCAGGTTCGCGATTCCGCCGACGAACGCCGCCGGATGCTTGCGGAAAGTGGGCTGGAAATCATCCTGCGCGACCAAGCGGTCATAGAGCTCACGTACGAAGCCGCGGCCGGCGCCCTCCGGCAGCTCGAACAACTGCAGACCGCCGACATGCATAGGATGTTCCCGCGACTCTCCCAGCAGAAATATCGCGTCGGTGGGCATCATCAGTTCCATCCATCAATTAGACCCCGACGGACGCCGGGGCGAAGGCCCTCTTTAGAACATCGCGGTCTTTCGGCCCCTCATAAAGGACAAAAGCCTGTAGCCGTGGGGCCGCGGCCGCGTGGCAGCATGGGTTCGTGGCGACACCATCGTTGAGCTGGGACGTGGTGGCCGTTGACAAGCCAGAGGATGTCAACGTGATCATCGGCCAGGCGCATTTCATCAAAACGATCGAAGACCTGCACGAGACCCTGGTCGGCGTGAGCCCATCGCTGCGGTTCGGCGTGGCCTTCTGCGAAGCGTCCGGACCGCGGTTGATTCGCCGCAGCGGCAACGACGCGGACTTGGTCGACCTGGCAACTCGCGCCGCGCTGGCCATCGCGGCCGGACATAGCTTCGTGATCTTCCTGCGGGAGGGCTTTCCGGTCAATGTCCTCAACCCTGTGAAAGCGGTCCCCGAAGTCTGCGGGATCTACTGCGCCACAGCCAATCCAGTTGAAGTCATTGTCGCGGAGTCCCCGCGCGGTCGCGGCATCGTGGGTGTCATCGACGGTCAGACTCCCGTCGGAGTGGAAGGCGACCGCGACGCGGCCGAGCGCCACGACCTGCTGCGCGCTATCGGTTACAAGCTCTGACCGTCAGTCGCCCGCGAGGGACCATACCGACGTGGCGATCAGATCACCCCGATCGAGTCCGGCGGCGCGGTGTTGGTGCACCTCGGCGTACTCGGCAGTGGTCACCATGGCGATGAACGCCTGCGGCGTCGGGTATTCAACGATGAGAATGGCGTCCCACCAAGGCCTTTCGCCGTCACCGATGACGAACGTCGGCGCAGTTCCCGCGTAGCGGACGGTGGCACCCACCCGCTGCAGGTGCGGTGCGACCTCCTGCCCGTAACGCCGGTAGGACTCAAGTCCATCCGGGGACTTGAACTTCAACAGGTTGACCATCACCACCGGTGCGTCGGCGGGCCGCGCGGCCAGGGCCGCGAACTGTTCGGCGTTGGGCTCCAAGTTGCTCATGGTGACGATTAGAGCAGATCGGTGATGGTCTTCAGGCCCGCTTCGTACAGCACGCCGGGCAGCATGCCACCGTCGTGCTCGATGGTGGTGCCGTTGACGAAGTCGGCCTCCCCGCCGGCCAGGAACACGCAGACCCTGCCCACCTCCGCGGGGTCGCCCGCACGCCGCAGCGGAACCGCGGCGAAATACTTTGCGCCCGTTGGATCGTCCTTCGGCAAAACGAACGACCGGAAGTTCTCGGTCATCGTTGGGCCCAGCGCGATGCAGTTGACCCGCACCTTGGGGCCCCACTCCTCGGCCAGCGAGCGGGTGAGATGGTTGAGCCCGCTCTTGGCCGCGCCGTAGGAAACCAACGTCGGTGATCCGGCCGGATGGCCGGCGCCGCTGGAGATGTTGATGATGCAGCCCACACCGTCTTGGGTGCGCATCTGCCGGTAGACGCGGATGGCGAACCAGAGCGGGCTGATGAGGTTCATCTGCACCGCGTACGCGTGGAACAGCGCGGTGCGCTCGTATTCGTCGTCGCTGGCGGGCGCCCCCTGAATGCGTTGCACCAGCTCGGGAATGCTCTCGGCGTGCGGCGCCGGAACGGTCCCGCCGGCGTTGTTCACCAGGATGTCGATCCGGCCGTGCTCGGCGACGACCTCGGCGACGAAGGAATCGATCGCGCGGTAGTCCCCTTGGTCACAAACCTTCTGGGAGGCCCGGGCGGCCCAGTCGGTTTCGCAACCGGGGATGGCGTCCAGCGGTGAACGCGAACAGCCGACGACGGTAGCGCCGGCGCGGAGCAGTTCGTGGGCGATGCCGACGCCCACGCCGCGGCTGGTTCCGGTGACGATCGCGACCTTGCCGTCGAGGATGCTCATGACAGGCCTTCCCACTCGCAGTCGATGTTGACAGTCACTGTCAGCGGGTCATACTGTGCCAGTCCGGTCGTGGGCGTGTAAAGGCATGCAATTCGGAGGTCAGCAGATGAGTAGTCCGTCCAAGCTTCGTGTCATCCAGTGGGCGACCGGAGGCGTCGGCAAGGCGGCCGTCGCGTGCGTCCTCAACCATCCGCAGTTGGAGCTGGCGGGCTGCTGGGTGCACAGCGCCGACAAGAACGGCGTCGACGTCGGGCGGATCCTCGGAATTGAGGACCTCGGTGTCACCGCCACTTCCAGCATCGACGAGATCCTGGCGCTGGACGCCGACTGCGTCATGTACAGCCCCCTGGTGCCCAACGACGACGAGGTGATCGCGATCCTGCGATCCGGCAAGAACGTTGTCACGCCCGTCGGCTGGGTGTATCCCGATCCGGGTAACCGCCGGCACCAGGCCGTCGCCGACGCGGCGGTGGAAGGCGGGGTGACCCTGCACGGTTCGGGGATCCACCCCGGGGGCATCACCGAACGATTCCCGCTGATGCTGTCGTCGCTGTCGTCGGCGGTCACCCACATCCGCGCCGAGGAATTCTCCGACATCCGCACCTACAACGCCCCGGACGTCGTGCGCCACATCATGGGCTTCGGCGGTACCCCCGAGGAAGCCATGCAAGGGCCCATGGCCGGCCTGCTCGAGGCCGGCTTCAAGCAGTCGGTGCGAATGATCGCTGATTACATGGGATTTCGTATCGAGCCGAACATCAGGACCATTCAGGACGTCGCCCTCGCGAGCGCCGACATCGACTACGCACCGTTCCCGATCACCACCGGAACGGTGGCCGCGCGCCGGTTCCGCTGGCAGGCCCTGGTAGACGGCGAGCCGGTCATCACGGCCGCGGTCAACTGGCTGATGGGTGAGGAAGACCTGGAGCCGGCCTGGAATTTCGGCGGCCGGGGCGAACGCTTCGAGGTGGAGATCACCGGTGACCCCACCGTGAGCCTCACCTTCAAGGGGCTGCAGCCCGAGACGATCGCCGAAGGGCTGGTGAAGAATCCGGGCGTGGTGGCCACGGCCAATCACTGCGTCAACGCCGTCCCCGACGTCTGCGCAGCCGAGCCCGGCATCAAGACTTACCTCGACCTGCCCATGTTCGCGGGCCGCCCGACACCCGGGCTCGCCTCGTCATGACCGGCGCCCTCGGCGACGTATCATTCTGTCACCTCGTCGTCGGCGTGACCGACATGGACCGTGCCCTGACCTTCTACCGCGACCTACTCGGCATGGAGGTCGTGTTCGAAACCCTCATCTCCGGTGAGCCTTTCGACGTGGTGCTGCACGCCACCCGCAAGCAGGAGGGCCGGGTGGTGGGCGGCCTGCTCGGCGGACTGATGGTTGAGCTGCTGTCACTGGGTGCGAGTCCTGCCGATCAGAAGCCCGCGCGTCGCGGCATCACCGGGATCCACAACGTCTCCCTATCGGTGACCGATCTCGACGACACCCACCGCCGTGTTACCGCGGCCGGCTACACGCCCGACCAGGAGCCCTTCGAAATCGGTGGGGTGCGAATGTTTTTCGTCAAGGATCCGGACGGAACCCCAGTCGAGTTCATCGAGCTGCCCGACGGTGTGCGCAGCACCTACGAGATGCATCGTGGGACCCCGCTGCGGATGGGACCGGTCACATGACCTACAGCCATCCTTCCTCGATGCGCGACCACGTCGCGATCGTTACCGGCGCCGCCCAAGGCGTGGGCAAGGGCACCGCCGCCGCGCTGCTGGAACGCGGGGCGGCGGTGCTGCTGGTCGACATCCAGGACGAGTTGCTTGGCAAGACAGCCGCCGAGCTGTCGTCGTTGGGACGCGTCGAGAAGCTGACGGCCGACCTGCGCGACCCGGACAGCGCCCAGCGGATTGTGACGGCCGCGGTCGACGCCTTCGGCACGGTGCACGGCCTGGTCAACAATGCGATCGCCACCAACGAGCCCAAGGCGTTTGTCGATATCACCACCGAGGACTTCGCGCTCGGTCACGACGTCGGCCCGCGGGCGACCTTCCTGCTCATGCAGGCCGTGCACCCCGTAATGGTCGAGGCAGGCGGCGGCTCGATCGTCAATCTCGGCTCCGGGACGGGCACCGGCGGCGAACCGAAATGGGGCGGATACGCCGCCGCCAAGGAGGCCATCCGGGGTCTGTCGAAGGTCGCCGCTTTGGAGTGGGGGCGCGACAACATCCGGGTCAACGTGATCTGCCCGTTCGCCGAATCGGACGGTGTGAAGTTCTGGAAGTCGTTCGCCCCCAAAGAGTACGAGAAGGCCGTGCGACGCGTGCCGATGAAGCGGATCGGGGATGTCCGCACCGACGTGGGCGCGCTGGTGGCCTTCCTACTGGGCAGCGACGCGACGTTCATCACCGGGCAGACCATTCACGTCGACGGTGGAATCGGCTGCTTCCGGTGACCTTTCCCGCCAGAGGAGAATCGCTGCGCGACCGGCAGCGCGCCCAGATCCGGGCCGACATCAGGCGCGCGGCGTTTCGGCTCTTTGTCGAGCGCGGATACGACGCCGTGACGACGGAAGAAATCGCGGCTGCCGCAGGCGTTTCGCCGCGGACCTTCTTCCGGCACGTGCCGACGAAGGAAGAGTTGCTGCTCGCACCCGTTCGCCATGGCGGCGCAGCGATCGTCAACCTGCTCGAGCAGCGGCCCGCCAGTGAGTCACCCGATGTCGCGCTGATCAACGCCATCATCACGCGGACCCGATCGTTTGAGCAGGCGGACACCGACGAGTGGCGAGAAGCGCTGCTGGTGGCCCCCGATCTGCTGCGTAAGGTGACCGTTCACACGCCCGCCGACAAGGAGCGGGCGGCCAAGCTGATCGCCGAGCGCATGGGCGTGAACTCCGACGTCGACCTCCGTCCCGGCTTGCTGGTCCAACTCGCTTTCGCGGCAGCCGATTTCGGTTTCCAGCAATGGGTACGTCAGTCGGGTCGCCCGTGGCCGCTGGATCGCTACGTCACCGAAGCACTCGAAGCGGTCAAGAGCCCACACTGGAAACGTAAGCGCACCTGATCAACCCGGCAACGCCTCAGGGTTCGCGATCCGAATCGGGGCCCCGTCCAGCCACGCGGCCACCGCCTCCACGGTGTCGGAATAGAAGGCGGCGAGCATTTCACGGGTGACGTACCCCAGGTGCGGAGACAGCGTCACATTCGGGAGCAGCCTTAACCGGTGATCGGACGGCAGCGGTTCGACGTCATACACGTCCAGCCCCGCGCCGGCAATGCGCCCGGTTTCGAGAGCGGCGATCATCGCGGCCTCATCGACGATCGGGCCCCGCGACGTGTTGATCAAGTATGCCTGCGGCTTCATCAGGGCCAGCTCGCGTTCACCCACCAGACCGCGGGTGCGTTCAGACAGGACGACGTGGATGGAGACCACGTCGGACTCCTCGAACAGCGTCGCCTTCTCGACCCGGCGCGCGCCGGCCGCCGCGGCGGCGTCCGCGGTGAGGTTCTGGCTCCACGCGATGACCTCCATGCCAAAGACCTTCGCGTAATCGGCCATCCGCTTGCCCACCCGGCCTAGGCCGAGCAACCCGAGCGTCTTGCCGGACAGCGTGAGACCCGTCGTCACCTGCCAGCCGCCGCCTCGCATGCGCCGGTGTTCTTCCGCCAGGTTGCGAACCGTGGCGATCAGCAACCCCCAGGCGAATTCGGGGGTGGCGTCGTGCACGGATCGGAATCGCGGATGGGCGAAGTCGGTATGGGCGACGATGATGCCCCGCTCGGTTGCCGCACCCAGGTCCAGGTTGGGCAGGCTTCTTCCGACGATCGTGATCAGTTTCACGTTCGGCAGCCGCGCAAGCAGCGTTCGTGGTAGCGCCATCCGCTCGCGCAGGGTGCAGATCACATCGAATGGCCGCAGCTCGTCCGCCGCTTCATCCTCGGAGAGGTGGCGTTCGAAAACGGTGACGCGGGATCGGTTTTGCACCGATGACCAGTCGGCAAGCCGCAGGGCCGCTCCGGCGTAGTCGTCCAAAATCGCCACTTGGGGCGTGGGGTAACCCATCTCACCATTCAAGCACCGACCGCATACTGGTCTGGTGATGCGTCGGCTCGCTCTCGTTCTGGTGGCGGCGGGTCCGGTGCTGAAGTGGCTGTCGAGTCGGGCTCGGCGCTAGACCGCGACTCGCGCTCAACCGCCCCCACCGGCGCCGCCGCCGAAGGCGACCGCCAAGCCGAGTGCGGCTGCGCCGCCGACGAGCGCCGATGTCTTTGCTCCAGATTCCATGGCAGGCGCATACCCGCATATTCGGGGCGCAATCTGGGGTTGGCCCGTTAGTTCAACGCGGGCAGGACCTTGTCGGTGAGCAATTGGACCGACTTCCACGCCTCATCGACGGGCATGCCGCCGACCAGTGGGTGCATCACGAGCGGGCCGTAGTTGTCGGCGTCGCGCACCTCCGCGATCAGCTCGTCGGGCGCCAGGAAGCGATACCGGCCCGACGCCTGGACCTCGTCCAGCGTTTGCACGCCGGGCAAATGCATCAGGGACCTTTGATCGGTTGACCATCCGCCGTAAGTGACCGCTTCCCAAAGGATATGGTCGCCGAGCTCCGCCCATGCCCGGTCCGGGTCCTCGTGCAGGAAGATCATTCCGCGGTTAACCGGCCCCGGCATGAGAATGAGCGGCGTCATGCCGGCGTCGGCACACAGCTCGCGGTAGTAGGCGGCGATGTCGGGCAGGTGGTCGGCCAGGCTGAGGGGCAGCCGAAATCGTGCCGCGCGTCGCGCCGTGGCGCGGGCGCCACCGCCGACGTACAGCGGTGGATGCGGCCGGGTCCAGGTGCCGGTGCAAATGCCGGCGTCGGCATCGGCGCCGGACCATACCGACAGCATCCGCTCGAGCAGGCTGTCCATCAGAGCGCCCCGGCGCGCGAAATCGACGCCCATGGCGCCATATTCGATGGTGCGGTACCCGAGGCCGACCGTGGTGTGCAACCGGCCGCGGCTCATGTTGTCGACGAGAGCGATGTCCTCGGCGAGCCGCACCGGATTCCAGAGCGGGCCGAGCGCACAATCCACGCTGGCGATCAGCGTCGACGTACGGGCCAGGAACATCGCCGCCGCCATGATGGGATTGCAGCTCCAGCCGTGTCCGGTCGCGTGGTGCTCGTCGACACTGATGGAGGTGATCCCGTGCGACTCGCCCCACTGCGCCAGTTCGAGGGCGGCCGACAGCAACCCGCTCTGCGTGTGTGGTTCGCCTTGCGGCGAGGCGAAGTTGAAGCGCAGCACAGTCAGCAACACGTCATGCCTCCTCGGGCCCCGCCATCGACCGCAGGAACGCGGGAAAGTCGGGAAACAGCGCGCGGTCGACGATCTCGATGCGGGCGCCGAAAGCGTCCGTATAGTAGGCGAATAGCGCGAAATCGGAGCCGGGGACGTCCGCCGTCATCTCGAGCGTGAAGCCGTTGGCCTCCAGCGCGCGCGCACTCTGGGCCAGGTCGTCGCTGAAGTAGCCGAGGTGGTGGACCGCGTTGCCCGGCGCGGCCGTCCACGGGCTCCCCGGCACCTCCTGCACGAGTTCGAGGTGCGGACTCTGCAAGGAGTAGACAATCGTCGCGGTCAATTCGCGGACACCGGCCGGGGTGCGGAACGGCAGGGTGTAGCTCATCGGGGTGATCCACCGGTAGCCGGCCAGCGCGCTCAGCCGGCCCATGGCCGCATCGAGGTCGGGCACGATAATGCCGGTGTGGTAGAAGTCCTCGGGCCGCAACGCAATTGACATGACTTTCCTTGTGTCTCAGACGCAGTCCGACGCGGCGTCGACGACGAACACCGCACCGCTGGTGTAGCTACTCTGCTCGGTGCACAGGAAGGCGATCGTCGGGGCGACCTCCCCGACGGAACCGAAACGACGCAGCGGGATGTGCTCCAGCTCCGACTCCACCAATTCGGCCGAGCCGTGCATGGGCGCGGTCATCGGGGTGTCGATCGCGCCCGGCGCCACCGCGTTGACCCGGATCCCCTTACCGGCCCATTTGACCGCGAGGTTCCTTGTGATGCAGACGATCCCCGCCTTCGCCGCACCGTATCCGGGCACCAGGGGAACGGCCCGCAGCGCAGACATCGACGCCAGGTTCACCACGCTGGCGCCGCCCGCGGCGGTCGACGCCTTGAGGGCGCGGTAGAGCCCGACCGTCAATCGGTACGGCCCGGTGAGGTTCAGCGCGACCGAGGCCTCGAACCCATCGGGCCTGGATTCGTCAAGGCCGCCAGGGAAATTGGCGCCGGCGTTGTTGACCAGTACGTCGAGCCGGTTGAACTTATCCGCCAGCGCGTCCACCGATTCCGGGTCGCTGATCTGGAGCTGGTGATAATCCATGCCGGACAGGTCAACGTCGTAGTCGTCCGGCGCCGGTTTGGTCCCGGTGACGGCGACCCGGGCGCCGGCGTCGCGGAACAACACGGCGGTCGCGTGCCCGATCCCGCTGGTGGCGCCGGTGATCAGGACCGTGGTCCCGGTGAAGTCGAAGCTGACGCGCGCCGTCATGAGTTCCTCGCTATCTGGTTTCTCAGCCAGGCGGTTTCCCAGAAGTTCGTGCTGCCGGCGAGAAGCTTTTCGTGGGCGTCCCGAAGCACGTCCCGCGCCCCGGCGTGGTCCGACGGAAGAAGCTCTGCGAGGTGGATGGCCTGCAGCGGGCGGCCGTCGGCGAGGTGTTCCCGTGCCCGGCTCACCAATGCGTCGGCCCCGGCCAGTTCGACCACGTCGGCCGCGACGGTGTCGAACCCGACCGGATAAAGCTCGGTGGTTGACTCGTGGTGAAACCAGCCGGAGTAGTTCTCCCAGATGGCCCGCACGTCCCAGACGACCTTTCCATAGCCCTGTCCCACTTCGTATTCCGCGGGCAAAGTGATCTCGCGCATCAGGGTCCGGACGTCCTTGCCGGCGTTCATCCCCTCGACGGTTTGATCGTGGACGTACCGGATCGCGTCGCGCAGCCGGGTCAGTTCGGCGTAAATAAGCTCGGCCCCGGCTATCGGCTCGAAATGACCGGTCACCAGGAGGTCGGGCCGCAGGTCGCGCACCCGCTCCACGGACGCGATGGCTGTCAGCGCGTCGCGGTACCGGTCGCCACGCACGGTGACCAGGTTGGGAATGTGGCCGAATAATGGTCCGAAGACGTTCCCGCACAGGCAAATACGCTCGTCCGGCAGCCACACCGCCAGTGAGTCGGTGGTCTCGCCGCCGGGCACGGAGATCAGCTCCATCCGCCGCTCACCGACCTCCAGGGTCAGGGTGTCTTCGAAATCGAGGTCGACGACGGGAACGCTCTGACCGGCCAGCCGGCTGCTCCCCAGGCGCCGTTGAATGGCTTGGACGCCGGTCGCCAGGGTGTCCTTGAACGCGAAGGCGCTGCGGCTGGCGCGATACGGGATGAGGCGTTCGTTATCGTCGCGCCACAGCGTCCAGTTGGCCTGCGCGACGACGGTTGTCTCGGGGTCGCGCACGCTGTCCAAACCACCGACGTGGTCGACATGGCCTTGCGTGAAGATGATGTACCGCACCGGCGAGGGGTCGACGGCGTCGAAGTTCGCGCGATGCACCGGGCCCTCGAAACCCATGCCGGTGTTGACGATCACCCGGCCCTCACGCGTGGTGAGCAGGTAGGAATTCGACAGCCCCGGTGAGACCCACAGACCGGGCGCGATCTCCTCGGCCCGTTCGGCGGCCGCGGGACGCATGGCGTCGGCCCCGGGCCTGCTGCGGTAGACCGGTTCGAAACTCATCGGTGCGTTGCCTTCCGGCTAGCTCTCGGCATGGACGTCGAACCTGTCGAAGTAGAAGTCGAATCGTCCGCGCACCTCGTCGGGCGTGACGCCGAAGTGCTTTTGCAGGTCGTAGTGGATGCGGCCGTGTTTGCCGCGCGGATTGCCGTCCAGATATTTCTGGAATCGCGCCCGCACCTTCGGCGGCAGTTCGACGCCGCCGAATTCGTAAAGCCGCTCGAGCAACGGCATTTCGTTGCCGTTCAGCTGGTGGAAGCTGACGTCGATGCTGCGTTCGGCCGGGACGAGATCGCGGTCGCGCACGCACGCGGTGAGCAGCCGGTGCACCCGGTCGCTCCAATAGTCCAGCAGCCAGTCGGGCTCGATGCTTGTGCGCCGCAGCCGATCGGAGTAGGCCATCATCGTGATCGCCGACTGAATAACCCCGACCGGATCACGGTGTGTGAAAGCCACTGTCGCGTCGGGAAACGTCGCCATGAGCGGGCCGAGCTGCTCACAGTGCTGCGGGCTTTTCAGGACCCAGGTCCGCGGACCGCGCAGGAAAGTCAGCGCCTGCAGCACCTTTCTCAGGTATGCGTAGTGCCGGGTTTGATCCAGGCTCAGGTAATAATCCCGCCAATCTGGCACGCGCGCATGCCATTCCAGGACGTAGGCGGCCACATCCAGGTCGAGCAGTTCGACTTCTTCCTCGATCGCCTCGGGGAATCGGTCGTGCATGGCGGCGACCACCGGGGCGCTGGCCATCAACGCGTCGTGCTCGGATTTGGCTCGCGCATAACGGGGGTCGACCCCGAAGATGTCCGGTCCCTGACCGCGGGCCGGAATCGGCTCCTGACTCTCCCAATACGGCAAGGCCCGCCGGCGCGGGTCGGCGGCAATGAGATTCACCAGATGGGTGGTGCCCGAGCGCGGCATCCCGACGACGATGAACGGGCGCTCGATCGGGATGGCTTCGATCTCCGGATATCGCTTGAGGAGCTCGGTCAGGGACAACCGGTTGCGCAGCAACCGGACGACGCGTTGCCGCAACGACGAGCGCGTGAGCTGGCGCAAACCCTCGTCGGCTTCGATCGCGGCGACGTGCGCGGCGAGCCGATCACCGAAGCCGTCGACATCGTCAAGGTCGTCGACTCTGGCCTGCTCGACCGCCTCTGCGAGCATCTGGTCGATGTCGAAGTCGACGTGTTTGGCCTCGGTGAAGTCCAGGATCTGCCGTTGCACGTCGGTCAGCTTGGGCGCGGTCAGGTCGTCGAAGTCGATGTCATCAACGGCAGAGCCCACCGGATCCTCTTTTCGACGTGTCGTCGAAGAGAAATATGACACAGACGTCGGGCGTCGATCTGCTGTGGTCCTACAGGTTCGCCAAGTCGTCGGGCACGTCGACCTTGTGTTCCTGCAGCGCCTCGAGGGGCACCACCTCGAGGGTGCGCTCGTGCGTGGAGGCCAGCACCACGGGTGCCGCGCACCCATCCTGGTGCGCCCGCAGCCAGTTCAGCGCCGTGACGCACCAGCGATCGCCGGGCAACAGGCCCGGGAACCGGTATTCGGGAACCGGTGTCAGAAGGTCATTGCCGATGGAACGCTGGTGCTCCAGGAACTCGGCGGTCATGACCGCACAGATCGTGTGGCGGCCGAGGTCCTCGGGGCCAGTGGAGCAACAGCCGTCGCGGTAGTAACCGGTCACGGGTTCGGTGCCGCACGGTTCCAGCGGGCCGCCTAACACGTTTCGATCGGGCACGGGTTCAGTATTGCGCTCCCGGGGGTGAAGTTTGAAGTAACTTTGCCGTCTCCGCCGGGGCAAATTTGCCCGGGCGCCGGTGTGGGTGCGGCGGCATGCGTGCGGGCGCCAGTGACGAAGCGATAACAATTCGCACGTCAAGCTGGCGCGACGCGCTGAGCAAATCCCGGGGAAATCGCCGGGAAAATTTATCGTCACATCGTGCAACGAAGAACGGCCCTCAAGCTGCCACTTCTGCTGGCAGCAGGCACCGCGCTGGCGCGAGCGCCACGCGCCTCCGCGGAGGAACCGGGCCGCTGGCCCGCCGACCGCGCCAACCGCTGGTATCAGGCGCAAGGTTTCCTCGTCGGATCGAATTACATCACCTCCAACGCCATCAATCAGCTCGAGATGTTTCAGGCCGACACCTATGACCCGCGGCGCATCGACACCGAGCTCGGCTGGGCCAGGTTCTACGGGCACAACACCGCCCGGGTCTTCCTCCACGATCAGCTGTGGGCGCAAGACCAGCGCGGCTTCCAGACGCGGCTTGCGCAGTTCGTCGACATCGCCGCTCGCCATCGCATCAAACCGCTGTTCGTCTTCTTCGACTCATGCTGGGACCCGGCACCGAGGGCGGGCCGACAACGCGCGCCGAGGCCGGGTGTGCACAACTCCGGCTGGGTGCAGAGCCCGGGCGCCGAACGGCTCGGAGACCCCCGCTACGCCGGCGTCATGCGCGACTACGTCACCGCGGTGTTGACCCAATTTCGCAGCGACGACCGCATTCTGGGCTGGGACCTGTGGAACGAGCCGGACAACCCCGCGCGCCAGTACAAGAGCGCCGAGCGCAGCGACAAGGATCAGCTGGTCGCCAACCTGCTTCCCCAGGTGTTCCGCTGGGCCCGCGCGGTCGATCCCAGTCAGCCGCTCACGAGCGGCGTGTGGCGCGGCGATTGGGGACAACCCCAGGGCCGCAGCGCAATCAGCGATATCCAGCTGGCCAACGCCGACGTCATCACGTTCCATTCCTACGCCGATCCGGCGGGCTTCGAGTCCCGGATCGGCGAACTTGCCCCGCTCGGCAGGCCGATCCTCTGCACGGAGTACATGGCGCGGCCCCGGGGCAGCACCGTGGAGGGAATCCTCCCGGTGGCCAAGCGCCACAACGTCGGTGCCATCAACTGGGGCTTGGTCGCCGGGAAGACCCAGACCTACTTTCCCTGGGAATCGTGGGATCACCCGTACACCGCGATCCCGAAAGTCTGGTTCCACGACCTGCTCCGGCCCGATGGCCGGCCCTTCCAGGACACCGAAGCTCTGACGACCCGAAAGCTGGCCGGGAGCCAAGCCTGACCCGGGGGTCTTCGGATCGCCGGATTTGCCGTTGACCGGCCTTTATGGGCAGTAGGGTGGGGCCTTAGAAGGGGGCGGCGGTGACTCTCACTCATCTGAGCGGACCAGAGCTGATCGCCTCGGCCGGCGGCGACCCCTGGGCGATCAACCAGAGCCTGCAGGCGGGTAGGCCATTTCAAATCTCACGCCTGGCCGAGGCGTTTTATGCCGCGGGCCGACACACTGCCGAAGCCGACCATGCCTTCCAGATAGCCCAGTTGCGCTTCGGCGAGTCGTGGAACCACCAGAACGGGGACAACCCGATCAACGACTCCGCCGAAGTGCAGCGGCTGGCGAAATCCCTTGGCGCGCAATCGGAGCAATTGCCCAAGATCGGGGCCGACTTGGAGAACATCGCTGCCGCCCTTGCTGATGCGCAGAAGCAGGGTGCCGCCGAGATCGCCACCTTGGACCATCAGTTGCAGTTTCTCGACAAGCTCGTCGGTGCGGCGAAGGAGGATCTACAGCTGAACCTGCCGACGCAGGAGCGCGACAAGCTGCTCAAGTTGATTGATGCTGCGCACGCCGACGCTGTGGATGATGTCCGTGACGCGGCGAAGCAGATGAATTCGATCCGCAACGCCTACTCCGACACTTTGCACAAAGCGCTGGGGCTCTTTGCACATCGAGGGTTACGACCCACCCCCGAACATCGACGACACGCTGGAACAGCCGTTACGGGGTTCAGTGAGGAATCTCGGCCCGATCGCCGGGACCGGGGCGACTCCGGGCATTCCGGGCATCGGGGCCGCGGATCTGGGGGAGGTCGTCGAGGTGCCCGGCCAGCCCGGAAAATTTTTTGCGATCTTCGGGGATTCGTTCACTGGCAACAAAGTTGGCGAGGGGCAGCATTACCGGTCCGTGGCCGTACCGGTGACCTTCGATGCCGACGGACGCCCGCACTTCGGGGCCCCTTTGACCGCGCCTAAAGACAGTCCGACCGGCCACGAGCTCTTCACCATTCCGGAACAGGCGAAGGCAGCCGGAATAGACGACACGCTCCCTGCTGGGACAATTACGGCGGGTGGCAAAACGTACATGATGGTAACGGGCACGACAGGGAAACTGCAGCCTGCGGCTTCGTGGCTCGTTGAAGTCAACAGTCAGCCGGGGAACGGATGGACCATGGTTCCCGGGTCTTACCGCTCAGTGGGAGAGGCGCCCAGCCAGGTCAGCGGCTACAAGGGATCGGACGGCAAGATTTACATTGCCGCTGATTCATTCGACCGCAGCCAAGGAGTCACCATGTACCGCGCAGATCCTGACCAAGTGTGGGATCGCCACAGTTGGCAGCCTTGGACCGGGACCGATTGGGGAAAAGCCGGGGAAGTCGCCACTACAACGGTTACCGACCCTGGTTCTCGGTTCGGCGAACTAAGTTTCCGCGAGATCGGTGGACAGCCGGTCTTGTCAGGGTTCAATGCAACTGCCGGTCCAGGAGCAGTCCAACTCTATATGGGCGGCGCTCATGGAAATCCGACCGAAATCTTCACCAATACTCCGCTTACCGTCGCACGTAACGACATCAACCAGACTCCTGTTTCCGTCTTTCAACCTTACGGGGGATACATCCTGCCGAATTCGACGGTGAACGATGTCAACCTTCTCGTCAGTCAATGGAACACTGATTTAGATTTTCCGTACGATGTCCAGCAGGTCCAGGTCAATCCGACGCCATAACCGACCTATTACAAACACAGAAACCCGCATGACAGGCTACCCATGATCCCGAAACCTTTCGTCGCCTCAGCCGTAGTCGCGGCGATGATCAGCGCTTGCAACGCCCAAGCCGAGCCGCCATCTTTTCCCGATTTAAGCGGCTACGCACCCGTTAACCCGGCCGACTACGCCATCACTTATCCGAACTCCGGCAGACCGACGCCGCTCCAGATGATCGCATTCATCAGCCCAGACGGTGTGACATGTGTGTTCGGAAACCCGCCGTCAGCAGGATGTACTGGCAACAACCTTCCAGGCTTGCCCCCCGCCGCTCCTTCATCTAACGGAGCGCCGCGACTCATTTCCATCAGTACCGGCTCAGCACCGCGACCGACTGGGACGCCTCTCGACACCAATGGACAGCCGCTGAAAACCTTGCCGCCGTTTCACTCCCTCACGGTAGATGGCGTGATCTGCGGAGTGGATAACTCCGGCATGACTGCGTGCAAAGATCCGCAAGGACGTGGATTCGTGCTGTCGCCGCATGGTTCCGCTTGGCTGCCTCACGTGTAGCGTTAGATGAATCGAGGCATACGCATACCAAATATGATTCGTGGACATCATTTGTCAGCGAAACCGTCATTAACGGCATGGCTGGAATTCTCCCAATTGTTGCGGGCGCTTTCGCCTGCTTACCCGTAGCGGGCGCCGACACGCCCGCATTTCCAGACATCAACAGCTACACGCCAGTGAATGGGGTGTACTTCCTTACACCAGGCGGCATCACTTGTGATTTCTTTTCCGGCCAGGCCCAATGCACCGGCAATAACTTTCCCGCTGTCCCGCCTGCAGCTGGGCCCGGCACGGTGAATGTGATCGGCACCGCCTCCGGATTAGCACAATCTGGTAATCCCATTGCTCCGAACGGGAAAGTGTACGGGCGGTGTCTCAAGACGTTGCCCCCGAAGCATTCCATCACGGTCGACGGTGTGATCTGCGGCGTCGATGACTCAGGCGTGACCGCCTGTAAAGACCGGCAAGGCCGTGGGTTCGTGCTGTCGCCGCATGGTTCTGTATGGCTGCCACATATGTGAGTCACGCGGCCTTGATTCTGCGTACGGTCTCGGCGAGAAGCTCGTCGAGAGTACTCAGCGGGAGGGGCGGCGTGTCCCCCTTGAAGAGCCATCCACCGTCGCTTGAGCTGCTGATGACGATCAGTCCCCGCACCTGGGTGACCCTCAGCGCCTCGACGCCTTCACCACACATGCCGTGACCGCGTACTTCAATGTCCCGCATCCACCGCTGTGTTAGGCGCACCGTGTCTTCGCCTTCGGCGACGGCCGAATCCGTCTGGAGGGACTGGCGATTTTGGCGGTCCCCGCATACTGCGGGCTTCTCGGCCATATGCGCGGCGCAAGCGTCGGCCTCACGCCGGACATCGGCCAAGAAATTATCGCCGGCATGTGCCCGACTGATCATCACTTTGGGCCTTGGCGGTTTCCCGGGCTTGTCCCACTTCGACTGGTCGAAGTCCTGCCAGCTCGCCAGGGGGTCGTAACGCGGGGCGGCGACGTGGCCACCGGACGGGCAGAGCGACCATAAGGCGCTGCCCGGCTCGCCAGCGAGGATGCTGTTGTCACCAGAAGCGGTCTCAATGCCGGTGTCCACGGACAGCGCCGGAAGCAGCGTCGAGATCTGGGCCTGGCTCCAGTCGGCGAGCATTGGCGGCAGCGCCGAGCGTGGCCGTGGTAGTCCTGCTGCGCCGATCAATTGCGACAGAATTTGGTTACGCGAGGCCGCCGACGGATCGGGTGTGCGATACCAGGCCTGCACCGTCACCCTGTTGGGCAGCACCGTCGCCGCCATATTGACGACGGAGGGCCATTGCCGGCCGGTGTCGCCCGACTGGTACTGCGTCAGCGCTTCGCGGGATTCGCCGACCAGCCAACCTTGGATGCCGTTGTTGTCCATGGAGTGGGCAACGCTCCACGTAGGACACCGACGTGACCACGCGGCCATCGCACCGGTGACGTCATCGCCGTCGCTCGCGACGGTGAACCGGATCCGGACGGAATCAGCGCCGTTTGCGGCGAATCGATTGCTGAGGGAAGCCCCGCTGGCGTCGGTGGCGGGGCTGTATTCCACGTCCAGTTCCGGTTTGTCAGTCGCTCCCAACCTCGGCAGACGTTGGCAGTCTTCGAGCGTCGACCCTCGACCCGGAAACGGAGGCTCGGCCCCGAAGCCCGAATGGGGCGCATAGACATTGACGCGGTTGAACAGATTGTCCTCGACGTCAATCAGCCCAGGTACGCACCGCGCCAACCGATCTGGAGCGCAACCCCCCATTTCGGTCGGCGCGACCGTGAGCGTCGCCGGACTCGGGGTCGATTCGTGCTTGTGGGTTGTGCAGGCCCCCCCGGTCATCACGAGCCCCACGACAACGCTAAGCCGCGCGACCGCACGAACGAAACCACGACCAACCGACGCCACGAGCCGACTCTATGGCACTGGTCCAGTCAAAACGGCGTTCTGTGCACCCGCATGGTCGTTGCTGGTGGCAGCAATGAGCGACGAAAGAACCTTGTCAGCAAGGACTTAGGGAGCCGCGAAGTCACCCACCGCGGTCATTTTGTTGCCATCCGAGGCGGTGGCGAAGCCGGCCGCGGTGAAAGCGCAGTTGACGATGATCCCCCGGTGTGGAGGGCTTTGCATCCACGAGTCGAGAGCCTGGGTGGGATTCGCGGCTGATCCGGTTCCCCAATAGACGATCTCACCCGTGGCAGGGGTCCTGGTGTAGCCGGCTTCTGCGATGCGCGTCCGCGGCGAAGATCCGTCCGAACCGATATGGCCACTCAAACCGGTGCGCAGCATATCTTCGGCGTGCCGCTGCGCTGCCACCCGCAAACGCGGGTCATCTGTGAGTGGCCCGCACGGCTGACGAAGCCCGTTGATGCCGCTGTACAGCGCCGTACCCGAATCGTCTGCGCGCGCAACAGATTCGGCAACGATGCCCGTGGGCGCCATGAGGACACAACAGAACGCGAAGACGGCGACGATCTCGAGTTTCTTCGTCATGTGGCCTCTTGCTGCGCGCGTTGCGTTTGTCCGTGAATAAATGCTATCCACCCTCGACCGAGATTGGCCCAAAATCGTCTTTGCTAAACCCACATACGAGCTTCACGCGAGAACTCAAGAAGCGACCCCACCCGCGATAACGGACGAAGGCCTTTGGCGGTGGCGGAGTGCTTACGTCGGGCCTCCCTAGAGCACGGATGAGCCCTGTCTCAGTGACGATGGCAGCCTACTCAACGCCGAAGCCATGGCGGACCAATTGAATGCCGCCTCCAAAACGGTGTCCTCGCAATGGAGAACGGTTACCTGCCAGGCGGAAAATCCGGATCGAGTCGTTCGCGTTACGTGTGATGAGAAACACCCTAGCCCTGCTATGCTCCGCCCATGGCGCTCCGGGGTCAAGAGCGCGACTTTCGTCGCCTGCTTCTCGATAAGGTCAATGAGAAGTATTCGCACTATATTTACCAACATTTTTACAAGAAATTTTTGTATCGCTATCTGACCCGTCGGCTTGCCGCCGACGATGTTTTGTTCCTCAACTATGGCTACGAAGAGGACCCCCCGATGGGCGTGCCACTTTCGCCCTCCGACGAGCCCAACCGGTTATTCATCCAGCTTTATCACCGCACGGCGACCCAGGTAGACCTGAAAGATAAGCAGGTGCTGGAGGTCGGTTGCGGCCACGGAGGCGGAGCCTCATACCTCATGCGCACTTTCCACCCCGCCTCATACACCGGACTAGATTTGAACTCGGCCGGTATCGCCTTCTGCCAGCGAAGGCACAATCTGGCTGGCTTGGAGTTCGTACAAGGCGACGCCGAGAACCTGCCGTTTCCCGACCAATCCTTCGACGCGGCAATCAATATCGAATCTTCACACCTGTACTCTCAGTTTCCCTATTTCCTCGCTGAGGTCGCGCGTGTGCTGCGACCGGAAGGACACTTCCTATACGCCGATTTCCGATACACCGGCGTTGTTGCCGCATGGGAGGCGCAATTGGCTGACGCGCCGATGCGGATGCTCGCCCAGAGGGTGATCAATACAGAGGTCGTGCGCGGGATGGAGAAAAACTCACAGTGGTGGGTGGCGATGGTCAATGCACTGGTGCCATCATTCGCGCACAGCTTTGCCGCGACCCGCGGCCACCGGCTCGTATGGGATGCGTACGAGGCCCTCCAAAGCGGCAGCTTGGAATACCGGATGTACTGCTTTGCCAAAGCATGAGCGGCCTTCCGTCGCGCGGGATACCTCGTCCCGGTGGAACACCTCGACCGCAACCTGAACTGCAAAACGCCTTAGTGGCTTTGGCGGTGGCGGAGGGATTTGAACCCTCGGACGGTGTTAGCCGTCACACGCTTTCGAGGCGTGCTCCTTAGGCCGCTCGGACACGCCACCGCGGAGCAGCTTACCGAACGGTGGGCCCATCACCCCAATCGCTGGCGGGCGAAGAACTCCTCCAGCGGTGCGGCGCATTCGTCGGCGAGCACCCCGCCCCGCACTTCCGGGCGATGGTTGAGCCGCCGGTCGCGGACCACGTCCCACAGTGATCCGACCGCTCCCGTCTTGGGTTCCCACGCGCCGAACACCAGCCGGCCGACGCGGGCCAGGACCAGCGCACCGGCGCACATCGTGCACGGTTCGACGGTCACCGCCAGCGTGGCACCCTCCAGCCGCCACCCGTCGCCGAACACAGCGGCCGCCGCCCGCAGCGCCAGAATCTCGGCGTGCGCGGTGGGATCGCCCAGGGCTTCCCGCGCGTTGACCGCGCGGGCCAGTTCGGTCCCGTCGGCCCCGATGACGACCGCGCCGATGGGCACGTCGCGAGGACCCGCCGTCGCGGCGACCGACAACGCGGTGCGGATCAGGTCCTCGTCAGCGATCACCGACCGAGCCTGATGATCACCGACCGAGCCTGATCGCGGCGACCCGCATCGCCCGGCTTCGTCATTCTTGGCGACCCGGTGCACCCGGCTCTGCCGCGCTTGCGGTCGCCACGGCCGCGCTCGCGATCACCGACCGATGCGGTCGATCACGGCGGACAGCTGGTCGGCGAAGCCCATCTCCCGGGCGATGCGGCCGAGCTGCTCGTCCGCGTAGAGGTCGGCCTCGTCGAGGATGACGCCCAGCACCGCCTCGGGCAGCCCGATATCGGAGAGCAATCCCAGGTCGCCCTCCTCGAACGGGTCGGAATCCTCCAGATCCTCGGGGTCGATGTCGGCGTCCAGCTTGTCCAGCACTTCGGCGGCGATGTCGTAGTCCAGCGCGGCGGTGGCGTCCGAGAGCAGCAACCGGGTCCCCGACGGCGCGGGGCGCACGATCACGAAGAACTCGTCATCCACGTCGAGCAGCCCAAACACGGCGCCGGCGCTGCGCAATTCCCGCAGCTCGGTCTCGGCGGCCTTGAGGCTCAGCAGCGATTTGCGGGCCATCGGGGAACACCGCCACTGGCCCTCTTCGCGCACGACCGCTACGCCGAAACCGTCCGGCGTATCGGCGGACAGGCCTTGGGCTGGGGCCCGTTGTGCTCCCATGGCCGCTTACGGTAGTCGCAGACCAGGCCCCCTGACCAGATGGAGCGAAACCGCGCCGACATCTTGACGCACCGCCGCAGCCGGATTGTGCCAACCTTAGGTCTGTGGCTAGCCCTGTTTCTCAAACACCGGTGTGCGTGCTCGGGCTGGGGCTGATCGGTGGTTCGATAATGCGGGCCGCCACGGCGGCCGGCCGCGAGGTGTTCGGCTACAACCGGTCGGTGGAGGGCGCAAAAGAAGCCGCCGCCGACGGCTTCGACGCGACCACCGACCTGACGGCGACGCTCACCCGCGCCGCCGACACCGGCGCGCTGATCGTCCTGGCCATCCCCATGCCGGCGCTGGCCGGCATGCTCGCCCACATCGCCGAACTAGCCCCGACCTGCCCGTTGACCGATGTCACCAGCGTCAAACGGGCCGTGCTCGACGAGGTTGTCGCGGCCGGCCTGCAGGAACGGTTCGTCGGCGGCCACCCGATGGCGGGCACCGCCCATTCGGGCTGGGCCGCCGGCCACCCGGGCCTGTTCACCAGGGCGCCGTGGGTTATCAGCGTGGACGACCACGTCGATCCCGTGGTGTGGTCGATGGTGATGACGCTGGCCCTGGACTGCGGTGCCGTGCTGGTCCCGGCCAAGTCCGACGACCACGACGCTGCGGCGGCCGCGATCTCGCACCTGCCGCACCTGCTCGCCGAGGCGCTGGCGGTCATCGCCGGGGACGTGCCGCTGGCGTTCGCGCTGGCTGCCGGGTCGTTCCGCGACGGGACGCGGGTGGCCGGCACCGCCCCGGACCTGGTGCGGGCGATGTGTGAGGGCAACTCCGACCAGCTGGTGCCGACCATCGACCGCATGATCGAGTTGCTGAGCCGGGCCCGCGAGTCGCTGGTCGCGAATAATTCGGTGGGCGAACTCGTCGAGGCCGGCCATGCCGCCCGCACGCGTTACGACAGCTTTCCGCGTTCCGACGTCTTCCACGTCATCATCGGCGGCGAGAACTGGCGCGAGGAGTTGGCCGCCGCGGGCCGGGCGGGCGGCGTGATCAGATCCGCTCTGCCAAGCCTGGATAGTCGACGATGAAGCCCTCGTCGTCGACACTCACGACGGTGTCGGCGACCGGGGAGTGCAGCTTGATGCCGTCGTGGCCGCCCGTGCTGGTGTAGCTCACGAGATCCGCTGTGATCGCCATGTCGGGCAGGTTGACGTAGACGACCGGCAAGGTGACCGACTCCGCCCGCTCGTGCAGGCCGAGCCGCCGGATGGGCAACGCGTTGAAGAACGGGCTGAAAACCACGTCGCAGTCGAGCGCGCCGTTGTACGCCGCTCGGCGCTCGCCCTGATGGTCGGTGACCAGCCACATGTTCTCTTCGTCACGGGCGATGGACAGCACGCGCTCCCGTTCGGCGAGAGTGACCGTCATCCCCAGCCGCTTGGTGGCGCCGGTCTCGTCGGTCTGCAGGTCGTAGTACGCACCGAATGCCGGGTTGGTGGCGGTGGCGGCGGCGACGATGCGACCGTTCGCCTTGATCCTCTTGCCGGACACCTGGATTCGTACCGATTCCATCCGGGAGACGTCCTGGGCGCGCCAGGTCAACATTGCCTGCCAAACGCGCCGAGGGGCATCAGAGGGGTCTGCGTTCACTCACCTACCGTAAAACGTGCGGGCGAACCGCGGCAGGCCTGTCGGGTAAGTGTGGCGAAGTCGTCCGGTGCCCGGCACCGACGCCCACACCACCAACGCCAGCAGCCCGTCCAGCGCCAGCGCCAAAGCGGCCACCATCAAGGCACCGACCAGGGCAAGGTGGAACTCTCGCTCCTTGATTCCGTCGATCAGGTATCGGCCCAGCCCACCGAGGCTGGCATAGGCCGCCACCGTGGCGGTGGCGACCACCTGAAGCGTCGCGCTGCGCAACCCGCCGAGGATCAACGGCAGCGCGTTGCGCGCCTCCACCCACAGCACCTGCGCTTCGGTCATGCCCATTGCCCTGGCCGCGTCGACCACGGTCGGCTCCACGTTGGCGATTCCCGCGTAAGTGCCGGCCAGCAGCGCCGGGACGCCCAGCAGCATCAGGGCGACCAGCGGCGGCCCCATCCCCAACCCGAACAGCAGCGTCCCGAGCAACAGCACGCCCAGAGTCGGCAGGGCGCGCAACCCGTTGACCGTGCCCACCACCAGCACCGTGCCGCGGCCGGTGTGCCCGATGATGAGCCCCACCGGGACGGCGATCAGGGCCGAGGCGCCCACCGCGACCGCCGTGTACTCGAGATGCTCCAGGACGCGCGCCGCGAGCCCGACCGGGCCGGTCCAGTTGCCGGCGGTCAATAGGTAGGAGATGGCCCCCTGCACGAAGTTCATCGCGCGCCACCCACTATCGGGGCCACCACCGACCGCCGGCGCAGTGAGCGCCCGGCGCGCTCCCACGGCGTCGCCAGGCGGCCGGCCACCACGATCAACGCGTCGATGACGACAGCCAGCACGAAGAGCGCGATGATGCCGGCAAGGATCTGGTCGCTCTTGTTCGTCTGGTACCCCTCGGTAAACCAGGTGCCCAGGCCGCCGATGCCGATCACCGAACCGACCGAGACCATCGCGATATTGGTGACGACCACCACCCGTAACCCAGCGACCAGGACCGGAATAGATAGCGGCAGTTCGACTTTCAGCATGCGGGTGATCGGCGGGTAGCCGACGGCGGTGGCGGCGTCGCGCACCTGGGCCGGCACCGCGTCCAGCGCCTCGAGCACCGCCCGCACCAGTAGCGCCGCGGTGTAGGCCGTCAGCGCGACCATGACGTTGGCCTCGTCGAGGATGCGGGTCCCGATGACCATCGGCAAGACCACGAACAGCGCCAGCGACGGAATGGTGAACACGACACTCGCGGTCGCCGTCGTCAGCCGGCGGGCAACCGGTGCGCGTTGCACCGCCGCGCCCAGTGGGACGGCGAGGGCCAACCCGATCAGCACCGGCACCAACGACAACCGCAAATGGACGATGGTCAGCGCCCAGGCGTCGTCGAGGTGGGTGAGCAGGTAGTGCATATCTGTTCCCCGGTCACGTCTTTCTTCGGGTTTCGACCGCGGCCAGCACGTCGTCGGCCAGCACACCGCCGATGACTTTGCCGCCTTCGTCGACGGCGAGGCCCACCCCCGACGGCGACGACAGCGCCGCGTCCAGCGCATGGCTGAGGTTCCCGCGGGGACGAAACAACGAGCCGACGCCACTCATGCTGTCCGACAACGACGCACCCGCGCGATGCCGGCGCAGGCCTTCGGAATCGATCCAACCCATCGGCGCGCCCGCGCCGTCCACCACCACCGCCCAGCCGTCCGCCTGGCCGGTGTCGGCGAGGTCGTCCGCCGGGATCCGTTGCACGTCATGCACCGGCAAGCCGGCCGCGTCGATGAGTTGCAACCATCGATAGCCGCGGCCGAGGCCGATGAACCTCGAGACGAAATCGTTGGCAGGGCGCGACAGCAGCCGCGTGGGTTCGTCATACTGCTGCAACGTGCCGGCCCGAAAGACCGCGACTTTGTCCGCGAGTTTGAGCGCCTCGTCGATGTCGTGGGTGACGAAGACGACGGTCTTGTGCAATTCGCTTTGCAGACGCAGGATTTCGTTCTGCAGGTCAAGCCGGACCACCGGGTCCACGGCCGAGAACGGCTCGTCCATCAACAAGACGGGCGGGTCGGCGGCCAGTGCACGCGCCACCCCGACACGTTGTTGCTCACCGCCGGACAGCTGCGCCGGGTAGCGGGTGGCCAGCTTGGTGTCCAGCCCGACGCGTTCGAGCACCTCGTAGGCGACGGCGCGAGCCGCCCGGCGGGACTGCCCCTTCAGCACCGGAACCGTTGCGACGTTGTCGATCACCCGCAGGTGCGGCATCAGGCCGGCATGCTGGATGACGTAGCCGATCCCGAGGCGCAGCCGCACCGGGTCCAGGGTGGACACGTCCACACCGTCGACGGTGATGGCGCCGGACGTGGGCTCGATCATGCGGTTGACCATGCGCAGCGCCGTGGTCTTGCCGCTGCCCGACGAACCGACGAAGACGGTCAACTTCCCGTTCGGGATCACCAGGCTCAACTGGTCCACCGCGGTGGTCCCGTCGGCGAAGGACTTGCTGACTTTGTCGAAGACGATCATGAGCCGACCGGATGATTTAAGCCGTTGTTCCGCAACCAGTCCCGGGCGGCCTGGTCGGGATCAACACCGGAGTTTCCCGCTACCGCGGCGTTGAGTCCGGCCACGCCGGGAGTGGTCAGCTTCGCCGACACGGCGTCCAGAACCTCCTTGAGCCGGTCCGACTTCTTCTGCGAATTGACCAGCGGCACAATGTTGCCGGCCAGGAAGTTGTGCTCCGGGTCTTCGAGCACCACCAAACGGTTCTGCGGGATTTCGGGCGAAGTGGTGAAAACGTTGGCGGCGTTGACCCTTCCCTCCACCAGGGCGCGTACCGTCACCGCGCCGCCGCCGTCGTTGATGGCGACGAAGTTGCCCGGCCTGATGTCGAGTCCGTACTTCTGCCGCAACCCGGGCAGGCCGGACGGCCGGCTCGCGAAGGCCGAGGGCGCCCCGAACCTCACGTCCGGCGAATGCGCCGCCAGGTCCGCGATTGTCTTCAGGTTCCACGAATTAGCGGTCCCGCCTGTCACCGTCACGGTGTCGGTGTCGGTGGCCGGCGAAGGCGTCAGGACCGCCAGGTCCCCGGGCAGCCTGCGGTCGAGCTCCAATTCGACGGCGTCGAGCATGGTCGCCGTCGACTCGGGCGCGAAATAAAGCAGCAGGTTGCCGATGTACTCCGGCACCAGGTCGATGGAATGGTCCTTCAGCGCCGGGATATACGTCTCCCGACTGCCGATTCCCATCCGCCGACCGACCTCGAATCCGTTGGCCTGCAACGCTTGTGCATATATCTCGGCGATGATCTGCGATTCCGGGAAGTCGCCGGACCCCACGACGATGGATTTGGGGCTGCGGACCTGGGCACCCAGCGGGTCGGAGCTGCTGCACGCCGCGAGAACGCAGATCGCCGTGAGCCACACGGCCGCTTGGATGATCGCGCGATGCGCGCGCGACGACATCCCCATACCGCCGACACTAACCTCAGAGTCGCCCGCGCGCCGGGACCCAGCGGGCCGGTTGCCCGGTTTGGTTTCATTCTGTGCCGGATGGGACAAAGATGACCCTATGAGCAGCCATCCCCCTGCCTCGCCCAGCCAGCCGCCCCCCAAGCCCGCCGCGACGCCCAAGCCGGGCGCGGCGCCCAAGGAGCCGGCGATCGGGTTCACCCGCGCCGGCGCGCTGTGGTCGTCCCTGATCGGCGGCTTCCTGATTCTGATTCTGCTGCTGATCTTCATCACCCAGAACACGGCGGAGACGCCCTTTACGTTCTTGGGCTGGCACTGGCGCCTGCCGCTGGGCGTGGCCATCCTGCTCGCGGCGGTGGTCGGCGGCCTGATCACGGTGGCCGTCGGCACCGCCCGAATCCTGCAACTGCGCCGCGCGGCCAAGAAGCATCACGCGGCGGCGCGCTAGGGCCTAACGGGGGAGCTTGGCCAGCTCCGCCAGCCCGCGGGAGATCAGCGGGGCCACGACCTCCGGCATGTGGTCGGAGTCCATCCCGCGAGCCTGGTCCGACATCCGCCGGCGGAAGTCGATGCCGGCCGCGATGATGGCCAGCTTGAAGTAAGCCAGGCCCATGTAGAACTCCCAATGCGCCAACGGCAGCCCGGCGACCAGCGAGTACCGGTCGGCCAACTCGTCGGCCGTCGGCAACAGCGGTGACGTCCAGGCCGCCTGCGCATTGACGATCAAATCCAGGGCCGGGTCGCGGTACACGCACATCAGGGCCGCATCGGACAGCGGGTCCCCCAGGGTGGACAGCTCCCAGTCGACGACGGCGCGCACCTTCGTCGGGTCGTCGATGTCCAGGATGGTGTTGTCGATCCGGTAGTCGCCGTGCACGATCGACGTGCGGCTTTGCTGGGGAATGGCCTCTTGCAGACCGGAGTGCAGGCGCTCGACGTCGGCGTCGCGGCGGTCGTCGGGCAGCCGCACCAACGCCCACTGCGAACCCCACCGCCGCACCTGCCGCTCCAGGTAGCCGCTGGGCTTGCCGAAATCGGCCAACCCCACGGCCTCGGGGTCGACGGAGTGGAGGTCGACGAGGACCCGGATCAGCGAGTCGACGCAGCCCTCGATGACGGTGTGGCTGAAGGCTTCCAGCTGGGCGCGACGGCGCACCACCTGGCCGGCGACGAATTCGACGATCTGGAACGGCGCGCCCAGCACCGAGTCGTCCTCGCACAGCGCGATCGCGCGCGCGACCGGAACGGGTGTGTCGCGCAGCGCGGCGACGACCCGGTACTCACGGGCCATGTCGTGCGCCGACGGCGTCAGGCCGTGCAGCGGCGGGCGCCGCACCAGCCAACTGGTCGCGTCGTCGTAGACACGGAAGGTCAGGTTGGAACGGCCACCGGAAATGAACTCCGCGCGCAACTCACCGTCGCGCCCGATGCCGAGCGAACGCAGGTACCGATCCAGCGAGGCCAGGTCGAGGCCCTCGAGTTGGTCAGCTGAAGTCACCGGACTTGTTTACCACCTCTGATTTCGCGGCAGCAGGTCCCACACGTGCTCGACTCCGTTGACCCCCGCCACGGTCGCCTGACCGGATCGCGAGAACAGCAGCCGGGTGACCGACGCGTAGTCGACGGGGAACGACAACAGCCGGGACGTCCCCAGGATCTGGTGCAGCAGGACGTTGATCACACCGCCGTGGCTGAACACCGCGACCGTGTCGTCGGGATCGACGGAGGCGACGAGCTCGTCGACCGCCGCGCGGACCCGGGCGAGAAACGCGTCCTCGTCGACCGCGCTGGGCAGGTGGCCCTGGGCCAGGCGCGCCCACTCCTCGGGCATTTCCTCGCGGATCTGCTCGACCGGGATGTACAGCGGAAGGTCCCGGTCGTATTCCGCGAATCGGTCGTCGATCTCGACGGTGAGATCCCGCGCTGCCGCGACCGGTTCGGCGGTCTGGATGGCGCGCCGCTGGGGGCTGCTCACCACCCGGGAGATGGGAAACCGGTCCAGCGCCTTGGGAAGTCGCTCGATCTGTGCCAACCCCTCGTCCGACAGGTCCGGGTCGGAGCCCTCGCCGTGTTCGCTGCGCAGCGGCAGCGCGTGCCGGACCAGAAGCAATTGCATGGGTGTTTCCTGTCTGTGGTTGAGCGCGACGTGTTCATTCAAAGCATGCGGACCGGCCCGCGCAAAATAGGGCTCAGCAGAAGGCGACCGCGAGGAGGACGAATGACGGAGCCGAGCAGGGATTGGGACGTGGCGTACCGGCAGGAGACGCCGCCACCGTGGAGCATCGGCCGGCCGCAGCCCGAGCTGGCCGTGCTGATCGACGAGGGCAACATCCGAAGCGATGTCCTGGACGCCGGTTGCGGCCATGCCGCACTGTCGCTGGCCCTCGCCGCGCGGGGGCACACCGTGGTGGGCCTGGACACCAGCGCGACCGCGATCCAGGCCGCCGCCATGGCGGCCGCGGAACAAGGACTGACCACGGCGACTTTCGCGCAGGCCGACGTCACAAACTTCCGCGGTTATGACGGCCGCTTCTCCACGATCATGGACAGCGGGCTGTTTCATGCGCTGCCGCCGGAGAAGCGCCAGGACTACCTGCAATCGATCCTCCGGGCGGCCGCCCCGGGAGCGGCGCTGTACATCTTGGCCTTCGCCACCGGCGCGCTGGGCGACGCCGATCACGGTGGGCCGCGCGGCTTCACCGAAACCGAGTTGCGCGATGCGGTCTCGACGCTCTGGCGGGTCGACGATCTGCGCCCGGCCAAGGTCTACGGCAACGCGGGCCCGTCTTCCGACGGGCCGTTGGCGCATCTGGAACGCGACGGTGAAGGCCATTTCATGGCGCCCGGGTTTCTGCTCATCGCGCACAAGCCGGACTGAGCCGAAAAGCCGGAGGCCGCGTGGAGAATGCTATTCTCCGCACAGAGAGCGGGTGTGCGGATGACGACGGTAGGTCAGGACCGACTGGACGCGGGTGTTCTTGCCCGCTGGCTGGATGCGAACGGTGCGCCAGGCGACGGTGAGGAACCGCGGCTGGAGCAGCTGAAGGGCGGTTCGCAGAACACGCTGTATCTGCTCGACCGCGGCGGGGAGCGGATGGTGCTGCGGATGCCCGGCCCGCGCGCCGATGCGGCGCGCATCGACGGCTTGCTGCGCGAGATCCGGCTGGTGCGTGCCCTGTCCGGCACCGACGTCCCGCACGCGGCGCTGATCGCCGCGGACGACACCCGCACCGTGCTCGGCATGCCGTTCTACGTCATGCAGGCCATCGATGGGTGGAGCCCGATGGACGGCGGGTGGCAGCCGCCGTTCGACACCGACCTGGACGCCCGCCGCGGGCTGGCCTTTCAGCTCGTCGAAGGCGCGGCGAAGCTGGGGCGGGTGGACTGGCGGGCTCAAGGTCTCGACGGCTTCGGCCGCCCGGAAGGATTTCACGAGCGGCAGGTCGACCGCTGGCTGACCTTCCTCGACGCCTACAAGGTGCGCGACCTACCGGGCCTCGACGAGGCCTCGGAGTGGCTGCGGAACAATCGGCCCGCGCATTACCAACCGGGCATCATGCACGGCGATTACCAATTCGCCAACGTGATGTTCGCCCATGGGGAGCCGGCGCGGCTGGCCGCGATCGTGGACTGGGAGATGACGACGGTCGGCGACCCGCTGCTGGACCTGGCGTGGTGCCTGCTGGGCTACGACGGCGAAGAGCCGCGCGCCGACGGGTTCTATCTGGACATGACCGGCATGCCCACCCGCAGCGAACTGCTGCGGCACTACGAGGCGGTCAGCGGGCTTTCCACCGAAAACATCGACTACTACCTGGTGCTGGCGAATTGGAAACTCGGCATCGTGCTGGAAAAGACTTACGCTGCGGGGGTGCGCACCGGCAAGGTCGACCCCAAGGTCCAGGACGCCTTCGGGACGATGATCCCGCAGCTGATCGCGACGGCGGCCGGGCTCGCGCGCTCCTTGCCCCCCGGGGGCCGGTGAAATGGGTTACGCGGACGGGCTTTTCGATCTCACCGACCGGGTCGTGCTGATCACCGGCGGCAGCCGCGGGCTGGGCCGCGAGATGGCGTTCGCCGCCGCACGCTGCGGCGCCGACGTCGTGATCGCCAGCCGCAACATGGACAACTGCGTGACCACGGCCAAGGAGATCGAGGCCGAAACGGGGCGCTCCGCCATGCCGTATCAGGTGCACGTCGGGCGCTGGGATCAGCTCGACGGCTTGGTCGAAGCCACCTATGACCGATTCGGCAAGGTGGACACGCTGATCAACAACGCCGGCATGTCCCCCCTGTACGACAAGCTGACCGACGTCACCGAGAAACTGTTCGACGCGGTTCTCAACCTCAACCTCAAAGGGCCGTTCCGGTTGTCGGCATTGGTGGGTGAGCGAATGGTCGCGTCCGGCCGCGGGTCCATCATCAACGTGAGCACCGCCGGGTCGTTGCGCCCCACTCCCGACATCGTTCCCTACGCCGCCGCCAAGGCCGGCCTCAACGCCATGACCGAGGCGCTGGCGAAGGCATTCGGTCCGTCGGTACGGGTCAACACGCTGATGGCCGGCCCCTTCCTGACCGACGTGAGCAAGGCGTGGAATCTCGAGGCGGCCCACGGCAAGCCGTTCGGACACCTGGCACTGCAGCGCGCCGGAGACCCGAGCGAAATCATCGGGGCCGCACTGTTTTTGGCGTCGGACGCCTCCAGTTTCACCACCGGTTCGATCCTGCGCGCCGACGGTGGAATCCCCTAACGCGGCGATCGCAAGCGGGGTGCCGGGCGCTGGGGGCACCTCCCGCTTGCGGGGGCCGGGCCGCCGCCAATGAACGAGTAGGAGCATTCGAATGTCTTGGGACTTCTCCACCGAACCGGAATTTCAGCAGAAAATCGACTGGGTCCGCGACTTCGTCCGCGAAGAGGTCGAACCTCTCGAGGTGCTGTTCCCGGGCTGCGAGTTCCTGCCACTGAACGACGAGCGCCGCCGCATCGTCGATCCGCTCAAGCAACAGGTTCGCGACCAAGGCTTGTGGGCACCGCATCTGGGCCCCGAACTGGGCGGCCAGGGCTTCGGCGCCGTCAAGCTGACACTCATCAACGAGATTCTGGGGCGCAGCCCGTGGGCGCCGATCGTGTTCGGCACGCAGGCGCCCGACACCGGCAACGCCGAGATAATCGCCCGCTTCGGAACGCAGGAGCAAAAGGACCGCTACCTTGCCGGCCTGCTGTCCGGGGAGATCTTCTCCTGCTTTTCGATGACGGAGCCACAGGGCGGCGCCGACCCGCGGGTGTTCCGGACGCGCGCCTTCCGCGACGGCGACGACTGGGTGATCACCGGGCGAAAGTACTTCTCCTCCAACGCCTCCGTCGCCTCGTTCTTCATCGTCGTCGCGATCACCGACCCGGACGTGCCCGTCCACCGCGGCGCCTCGACGTTCCTGGTGCCGGCAGGTACCGACGGGTTGACCATCGAGGCCACCCACCACCTGGTCGGCGCGCTGCCGCACGAACCCGGGCATTCCCTGGTGCATTACGAGGGCGTCCGGGTGCCGGCGGACGCGCTGTTGGGCGAACCCGGCCAAGGCTTCATGATCCTGCAGACCCGGCTGGCCGGCGGGCGGCTGCATCATGCGATGCGGTCGATCGGGGTGGCCCAGCGCGCCGTGGAGATGATGGCGCGCCGCGCGAAAAGCCGTTTCACACAGGGCAGCTCGCTGGCCGACAAACAGTTGGTGCAGGCATTCATCGCCGACTCCTACACCGAGCTGATGCCGTTCCGGTTGGCGGTGCTGCACGCGGCGTGGCTGATCGACACCGCCGGGGAGCATGCCGCCCGCGCCGAGATCGGCGCCTGCAAGATTCTGGCGTCACAGGTGCTGAAATCGATTGGGCTGCGGGCGATCCAGGTACACGGTGCGCTGGGCACCACCGACCAGCTGCCGCTGGTCAACGTGCTGCTCGGCGGGGTGGCACTCGGCCTGGCCGACGGGCCGACCGAGGCCCACAAGGTCAACCTGGCCCGGCTGCTGCTCAAACACTACGAGGCCGAAGACGCCGAGTGGCCGAGCGAACTGCTGGACATCCGCCGGGAGGCCGCACGCACCAAGTACGGCGGCCTCGTCAACCATGTTCCGGCGCTGCCCGATTCGCCGTGAGCAGCAGGGTGACCGCGGCGGTCGAGCGGGCGCTCGATGACCGCCAGCGCGAGGCTACCCAGGAGGTGGAGCGCATCCTGGCCGCGGCGGTCCGTGTCATGGAACGGGTCGCGCCGGAACCTCCGAGGGTGAGCGATATCGTCGCCGAGGCCGGTTCGTCGAACAAGGCGTTCTACCGTTATTTCGCCGGTAAAGACGATCTTATCCTGGCCGTCATGGAACGCGGCGTGGCAATCGTCGTGTCCTACCTCGAGCACCAGATGGCCAAGGAGCGCGAGCCGCGCGAGCAGGTCGCCCGCTGGATCGAGGGCACGCTGGCGCAGGTGGCCGACCCGCACTTGATCAGCCTGAGCCGGGCGGCCGCCGGACAGATGTCGGCCGGCGCGAATTGGCGCGCGGCGGATCAGGAGATGATGCGGCCGCTACGCGACCTGCTCGTCGAACCCGTTGCGGCGCTGGGAAGTAGCGATGTCGAGCGCGACGTCGAGGCCGTGTTCAGTTGCACCGCCGCGAACATGCGCCGATACGTGGGGTCGGCCGACCGGCCCAAGTCCGACGACATCGCACACCTGGTGGGCTTTTGCCTACGCGGCCTGGGGGTCAGTTGATGCGCGCCGTTGTCTGCCGTACCTACGGCACTCCCGAAGATCTGGTTCTCGAGAACGTCGACGACCCCGTTGCGGCCCCGGGGCAGCTGCTGGTGCGGGTGCACGCCGCCGCGGTCAATTTTCCCGACGTGCTGTTCATCGCGGGCAAATACCAGGTGAAGATTCCGCCGCCGTTCATACCGGGCAACGAGATCGCCGGCGAAGTGATCGCCGCCGGCGCCGGCGCGCCATTCCAGCCAGGGCAGCGAGTTTCGGGAACCACCTTCGGCGCGTTCGCCGAACTGGCGCTGCTGGACGCGAGCCAGGCGGCGCTGGTGCCCGACGACGCCGACTTCGCGTCGGCCGCCGCCTTCGGCGTGACCTACCGCACCGCCTACCACGCGCTGCGCTCGACGGCCACAGTGGCAGAAGGCGATTGGGTGGTGGTGCTGGGCGCCGCCGGCGGTGTCGGGCTGGCCGCGGTCGACCTGGCCGTCGCCATGAAGGCGCGGGTGCTGGCGGCCGCATCGAGCCCGGAGAAGCTTGAGCTGTGCCGGCAGCGCGGCGCCGAGGCGACCGTCGACTATGACCGCGAAGACTTGAAGTCGCGCATCCGCGAGCTCACCGGCGACGCCGCCCGCGTGATCATCGACCCGGTCGGCGGGCCTTATGCGGAGCCGGCGCTGCGCGGGCTGGCGCGCGGCGGCACCTTCGTCACCCTGGGCTATGCCGCGGGCACGATACCGGCCATCCCACTCAACCTTGTTCTGCTCAAGGACATCTGGGTGCGCGGCATGGAGATCCGCACCTTCATGAACGACCACCCCGACGAGGCCATCCGCGACATGCGGGAGCTGTCGGAGATGTTCGCCGCCGGCACGATCCGGCCGTACATCGGCGCGCGGTTCCCCTTGTCCGAAACCGCCGCCGCGCTGCGGCATGTGGCCGACCGGAAGGTGTTGGGCAAGGTCGTCATCGACGTCACGGCGTGACGATGTCGAAGCTCGGGTCCGGCTGATCGAGCACACCCAGGAAAGCCCGCAGCGCCGCCTGGTCGCCGGATATCTGTAGCCCGGGCGAGTCGAAGTCGCCCAGCGCCGCCGTCAGCAGCCGAGACTTGCCGGCCAGCTCGACCGTGACCGTCGCCGTCGCGGGTTCGGCCGCCGCCTTGCGGTACACGAGCACGCCGTTGCGCAGGGTGAGCCGGTAGTTGGCGGCCAGATCGGCGAAGGCGATGTCGATAGCGAGGTCGAGATCCCAGCTGCGCGGCCCGTCGACACGGATGGCGAGGCTGTCGAAGATCTGCTCCGGGGTTAGCTGCAAGAGCATGGTGGGCGACGTGACCTGAGCGGCGGTGCCGAAGTTGCCGCCACGCAATTCCGTTGCGCCACTGAGGAAGAAGTTGCGCCAGGTGGCGTTCTCGGCGCCGTAGGCCAGCTGCTCGAACGTGTCGGCGCACAGCGCGCGGGCGCCGGCATGCCCGCTCTCGGTGAAGATCGCGTGATCCAGCAGCGTTGCCGCCCAACGGAAGTCACCGGCGTCGAACGCCGTTTGGGCCAGCTCGACAACCCGGTCGATTCCGCCCATCGCCTCCACGTAACGCGGCGCGAGGGCCTCGGGCGGATGCGGCCACAGTCGGGCCGGGTTGCCGTCGAACCAGCCCATGTAGCGTTGGTAGACGGCCTTCACGTTGTGGCTGACCGACCCGTAATACCCGTGGGTGTGCCACGCGCGCTCGAGCGCCGGCGGCATCTGGAACATCTCCGCGATCTCGACCCCGGTGTAGCCCCGGTTGAGCAGTCGCAGCGTCTGGTCGTGCAAGTAGGCATACAAGTCGCGCTGCAGCGACAGGAATTCGACGATGCTCTCCCGTCCCCAGGTGGGCCAATGATGGGAGGCGAACACCACGTCGGCGCGGTCGGCGAACGCGTCGATCGCCTCGGTGAGGTAGCCGGACCAGGCGTGCGGGTCGCGCACCAGGGCACCACGCAGGGTCAGCAGGTTGTGCAGGTTGTGGGTGGCGTTCTCGGCCATGCACAGCGCGCGGTATCGCGGAAAGTAGAAATGCATTTCGGCGGGCGCCTCGGTGCCGGGCGCCATCTGGAACTCGATCTCCACGCCGTCGATGGTGTGCTTCTCGCCGGTCTCGCGGATAACGACGGTGGGGACGATGATCGCCACCTCACCGGTGGACGGCGCCTGACCCAGCCCGCAGCCCACCTGGTCCCGGGGCCCGCGGGGCAGCAGCGTGCCGTACATGTAGGTCGCCCGGCGCGTCATGGCCGGCCCGGCGTAGACGTTTTCCTGGACCGCATGCTCGACGAAGCCTTCCGGGGCGAGCACGGCCACCGCGCCGGAATCCACATCCGCCTGTGCGGTGACGCCCAGCACGCCGCCGAAGTGGTCGACATGGCTGTGGGTGTAGATGACCGCGACCACGGGACGGTCGCCGCCCCGGTGTGCGCGATACAGCGCCAGTGCCGCCGCCGCGACTTCCGTGGACACCAGCGGGTCGATGACGATGATGCCGGTGTCGGTCTCGACGAACGTGACGTTGGAAATGTCGAAGCCACGGACCTGGTAGATGCCCGGAACCACTTCGTAGAGGCCCTGTTTGGCGGCGAGAGTGGACTGCCGCCACAGGCTCGGGTGCACCGACGGCGGGGCGGGACCACCGAGGAAGGAGTAGGCGTCGTTGTCCCAGACCACGCGCCCGTCGGCCGCCTTGATCACGCACGGGGACAGGGCGGCGATGAATCCGCGATCGGCGTTGTGAAAGTCCGCGTCGTCATCGAATGGCAACGCGTCCGCGCGATGCGCCGCCTCGATGACCGCGGTGGGGGGTGTGCGCTCCACGCCAATACATTGCCACCACCGCACCATTCCGGGAGGCGTTGCGCGCATCTTGTCAGGTGGCCGACGAAGACGGAAACAATTAATCGGAACCCTAGGTGTTCGGCTCAGTTAACCCGCATACTGCCCCAGACGGCCCTCAATGCCGAGGGTCGCTACTTTCGGGCAAAGGAGAACATGTGAAGCGTGGACTGATGGTCGCGGTGGCCGGAGCGGCAGTTCTGGCCGCCGGTATTTCCGGCTGTTCCAGCAATAAGTCGAGTTCGGGCGGTTCGGGCACCAGCTCCGCGGTGAACACCTCGGCGGGCGCTGCCAGCGGAACCAAGGTCCTCATCGACGGCAAGGACCAGAACGTGAGCGGCTCCGTCGTGTGCACCACGGCCGGCGGCAACACCAACATCGCGATCGGTGGCGCAGCGACCGGGATCGCCGCCGTGCTCACCGACGCCAACCCGCCCCAGGTGAAGTCGGTCGGGCTGGGCAACGTCAACGGTGTGACGCTGGGCTACACCTCCGGGACCGGCCAGGGCAACGCCTCCGCCGAGAAGAACGGCAACAGCTACAAGATCACCGGGACGGCCACCGGGGTCGACATGGCCAACCCGATGCAACCGGTGAACAAGCCGTTCGAAATCGATGTCAATTGCTCTAGCTAGCTGAGGACGCGGGCGGTTGCCACCCGTTGAGTGGCAACCGCACCGTGAACTCGGTATGGCCGGGCGAGCTGTCCACGGTGATCGTTCCGTTGTGGGCCTTGACGACCGCGGAGACGATCGCCAGACCCAGCCCGGTGCTGCCGCCCTTGCGGGAGCGCGAGGTATCACCGCGGGCGAACCGCTCGAACACTTCCGACTGAAGCGCCGCCGGGATGCCGGGGCCGTTGTCGATGACCTGCAGCACGGTGTTCGCCGGCTCGGTGCTCAACCGGGTGGTCACGACCGTGCCCGCGCCGGTGTGCAGGCGGGCGTTGGCGAGCAGGTTGGCCAGCACCTGGTGTAGCCGGGCCGCATCACCGGTGATGATCACGGGTTCCTCGGGCAGGTCGAGCTCCCACTGATGGTCCGGCCCGGCGACATGCGCGTCGTTGACCGCGTCGACCGCCACCCGCGACAGATCGACCGGCTCGCGTTCCAGCGGCCGGCCGGAGTCCAGCCGGGCAAGCAGCAGCAGGTCCTCGACCAGGCGCGTCATTCGTTCGGTCTCGGAGGCCACGCGGCTCATCGCGTGCTCCACCGCCTCCCGGTCGTCACCCATGCGCTGGGTGAGCTCGGTGTATCCGCGGATCGCGGCCAGCGGCGTGCGCAGCTCGTGACTGGCGTCGGCGACGAACTGGCGGACGCGGGTCTCGCTGGCCTGCCGGGCCGACAGCGCGGCCGCGATGTGGTCGAGCATCCGGTTGAGGGCCGACCCGAGTTGGCCGACCTCGGTCGAGGGGTTGGCGTCGGATTCGCGCACCCGCAGCGGGAGCTCGACCTCACCGCGGTCCAGCGGCAGGTCGGCCACCCTGCTCGCGGTCTGCGCGACGCGGCGCAGCGGCGCGAGCGCCCGCCGGATGATGACGACCCCGGCTATCGTCGCGGCCGCCAGCGCAATCACGGTGACGATGCCGAAGATGATCAGCATCCGGATCAGGGTGGCGTCGACGTTGGCCATCGAGAGCCCGGTGACGATGGTGTCGTCCCCGTTTCGGCTCGGGGCGGCGACCACTCGATAGCGGCCGAGCCCATCCAGGTTCACCGTGACCGGCGCGCGGCTGTCGGCGATCCGCTCCAATTGGTCCTGGGCGGCCGGGGTCAGGGCGGCCCGGGTGCCGCTGCTGGTCAGGTAGCCGGCGCCGACCGTTTTGCCGTGGTTGATCACCGCGGCCACCATGCCCGCCGGCTGCCCCGGGGCGTCCAGGAATCGGGGGCCGGGGCCCGGCCGCGGGTAGTAGGAGTGCTCGCGCCGCCATCCCGGACGGTTCGGTTCGGGGTACATCAGCGCCGAACGGAACGACGTGCCGGCAAGTTGGCCGTCGAGCTGCTTCACCAGATGGTGGTTCAGCGCCAGCTCGGTCACCGCGGTGATGCCGACGCACACGATGGCCAGCACGACGATCTGCCCGACAAGCAACCGCAGCCGCAGGGACCAGGCCCGCCCCGGGTTAGCGAGCCGGCTTGAGGACATAACCCGCGCCACGCAGCGTGTGGATCATGGGGTCGCGGCCGTTGTCGATCTTCTTGCGCAGATAGGAGATGTAGAGCTCGACGATGTTGGACCTGCCGCCGAAGTCGTAGCTCCACACCCGGTCGAGGATCTGGGCCTTGCTCAGCACGCGCTTGGAGTTGCGCATCATGAATCGAAGCAACTCGAACTCGGTGGAGGTCAAGGCAATTGGCTCGCCCGCACGGGTGACCTCGTGACTGTCCTCGTCGAGCACCAGATCGCCGACCACCAGCTGCGCACCGCTGTCCACCGTCGTCACTCCGGTGCGTCGCAGCAGCGCCCGCAGCCGCAGCACCACCTCTTCGATGCTGAACGGTTTGGTGACGTAGTCGTCGCCGCCCGCGGTCAACCCGGCGATGCGGTCTTCCACGGCGTCCTTGGCCGTCAACAGGAGCACGGGCAGCTGCGGGGTCTCTTCGCGCAGCTTGTGCAAGACATCGAGCCCGCTCATATCGGGCAGCATCACATCGAGGACGACCACGTCGGGGCGTTGGGCGCGGGCGGCGGCGATGGCCGATGCCCCGTCGCTCGCGGTCGCGATGTTCCAGCCCTCGTACCGCAGCGCCATCGACACCATTTCGGCGAGCACCGACTCGTCGTCCACGACCAACACGTTGATCGGGTTCCCATCGGCGCGACACATGACGACCCGCTCGACGGAGGATCGGGGCTGGGTCACAAGGTCCAGTATGCGCACCGCGCTGAGCCGCCGCTATGGCCTACCTTTGCGCGCCCTGTGAATGGGATCGCGCGACTGCCAGGCAGTCGCGCGATTCCGTTTTCCCGGCGAAGTGGCTAATACCAGTAGCGCCGGCCGGCGACTGGGCGGCCGATCGAGCCCATAATCCACAGCACGGCGCCGATGACGAGCACGACGACGCCGATTTCCCACAGCAATGGGACGCTGAATACAAACCCGAGAATAAGTAGGACTACGCCTAGGACGATCATGACGACTCCTTTAGGTGAGGGGCACTAGGACATCAGGCATTGAACTGGGCTGCGGAACATGGCAGTCCTTGACTTTCGGGTTGACGCCCCCGTAATTCAAAGGCCCCGCGATGACGGTCAACGCGATGTTTCCCGCCGTGACACAACTGGTTGAGTCACCTTTGAAGTAATCGCGTTGCCATGCCGCAAACACCCCGATGAGCAGCCATACCAGGGCAATGGTGCCGATGATTCCGCTGCCACGCATGGTGACCTCCAATGTGGTCGAGAAAAATTTCTCGTGGACGATAGTTACCCATTCGACTTGTGTCTAAACATTGGCGATGGGTGAATTCGGCAGTGTGCCAGCGAAGCCCGGGGGGCTAAGCGCGGTCGGCGAGCCACGCCGTCGCCCGCCTCTTCGACGCCCGCGAAAGCCATGCGTCCTGGATCAGCTCGGTAAGTTCCGTCCTGCCGATTTCGGGCAGCCGGGCGGCCCGCACAAGTACCGATGGATGTCCGGCAAAGTGGTCGGTGGTGAAGAACGGCGAATCGGGATCCTGGGTCAGCGCCAGCTTGTCGCTCTCCGACTCCACCCAGAGCATGATCACGTCGGCATAGCGCTCGCCGGTGTCCGGATCGGTCGCGTCGGGCTGCGGCGTGCGAAAGAACACGAACGACTTACCGCCCACCTGATAGATGGCGTTGCCCTTCGGACCTTCGAGGCGCTGAACGTGCGGCATCGACGCGGCGATCTCGTGTACGTCGCTCACTCGCGCGGGTCGATCAGCCACACCGGCGAGGGTAGCGGCGGCCCGGCGCCCTAGCCGCGCCGCTGCGCGGACACGTACAGCGTGGGCGGCATCGTGTGTTCCGCGTCCTGCGGAACGTTGCGACCGTAACGAGCCATCAACTCCGAAAACGTCGCCGTGGCGACGTCCCATCCCCGGTCCCGCAGCCAACCGTCCACGGGGGTGCGCTCTTCGGGATACCAGAGGTCGTCGTAGTCGGTGATCTCGGAGTCGACCAGCTTGGCGGCCGCGGCTCGCATGCGCTGCATGTCCTCGCGCTGGCGCCGGACGAGCTCCGGATCGGTGAATCCCGCGCCCGGCACGTTGGAAGCCAGCCAGCTGCCGTCCGCGCTGAGCGAATGGATGCGCTCGAACAACAGGTCCTGGGCTTGCGCGGGCAGGTAACGGACCAGACCCTCGGCCGACCAGGCGGCGGGCTTGGTCGCGTCAAATCCTGCCTCCCGCAACGCCTTCGGCCAATCCTGCCGCAGATCGATCGGCACGTTCACCAGTCGTGCCTTCGGCTGGGCGCCGTGCTCGCGCAGCGTGTTGGATTTGAAGTCCAGCACCTTGGGCTGATCCAGCTCGTAGACGACCGTGCCGTCGGGCCATGGCAGCCGCCAGGTGCGCGCGTCCAACCCGGCGGCCAAAATCACCACTTGCCGGACGCCGGAGTCGGCCGCTTTTAGGAAGAACTCGTCGAAAAACGCTGTCCGCGTGGCCATGAAGTCGATCATCAGCTGGATGCGCGTGCTCACCTCGGGCTCCAGCTCCACCGCCTTGGCCAGCATTGCGGGATCGGCGTAGATGCTCCACATGCCTTCGCCGGCCGCGTCGACGAACACGCGCGCGAACGGGTCGTTGATGAGCGGGTCGGTGCTCTCGGTCTCGGCGGCCCGCGCCGCCGCGACACCCAGTGCGGTGGCACCCACGCTTTGGGTGATGTCCCAGGAATCGTTGTCGGTACGCGGCATCGCCAGTTCCCTTCACACGCGAGTCAGTTAGTTCCGCACACTATTGTTCCAGCCTCCGCCGCCCGGGGCCGCTTCCCGGCGGTGGCCTACGCTTTTTCCCAGACGGCCCACAGGGTTGCAGAGGAGCGCTGGCATGACGGAAGTGTTTGGCCCCGATCGGCAAGGGCCGCACGTGGATGCCGTGAACCTGGACGCCGTCGCGGCGTGGATGTCCGAGCAGGGACTCGGCGAAGGCCCACTGGAGGACGTCTCCCCCGTCACCGGCGGCACCCAGAACATCATGCTGCGGTTCAGCCGGACCGGCCGCCCTTATGTACTGCGGCGTGGGCCGCGGCACCTGCGTCCGCGGAGCAACAGCGTCATCCTGCGGGAGACGAAAGTCCTTGCCGCCCTGGCTGATTCCGACGTACCGCACCCGCACCTGATCGCGGCCTGCGAAGATCCCGCCGTCCTGGGCGACGCCGTCTTCTACCTGATGGACCCGATCGACGGGTTCAACGCCGGCGAGGGACTGCCGCCGCTGCATGCGGGCGATGCCGGCGTGCGGCACGGCATGGGCCTCTCGATGGCCGATGCGCTGGCCAAGCTGGGTGCGGTCGACCACGTCGCGGTGGGGCTCGCCGACTTCGGCAAGCCGGAAGGCTTCCTCGAACGCCAGGTGCCGCGCTGGCTGTCGGAGCTGGACTCCTACAGCGACTACGACGGCTACCCGGGACCGGACATCCCGGGCATCGAGGAAGTGTCGGCCTGGCTGGAACGCCATCGGCCCGCGACGTGGACGCCCGGCATCATGCACGGCGACTACCACGCCGCCAACGTGATGTTCTCCCGAACCGGGCCGGACGTGGTTGCCATCGTCGACTGGGAAATGTGCACGATCGGGGACCCGCTGCTGGACCTGGGCTGGCTGCTGGCCACTTGGCGCCAGCCCGACGGTTCCAGCGTGTTCAGCCACGCCCTGGGCGGTCAGGACGGTCTGGCCGGAACCGACGAACTCTTGAAACGCTACGCGGCCAACACCACCCGCGACTTGTCGCATATCACCTGGTACACGGTGCTGGCCTGCTTCAAGCTGGGCATCGTGATCGAGGGGACACTCGCCCGGGCCTGCGCCGGCAAGGCCGAAAAGGAGGTGGGCGACCAGCTGCACGCGGCCACGGTGCACCTGTTCGAGCGCGCGCTGGGCCTGATCGAGGACCAGCGCTGATCCACTAACATCTCCGTTCGTGCCGCCTTATCCCGAGGAACCCGACTACTACTCCGAGCCCACCCGGGCCGCGCGGTATGGCGGCGGGTATTACGACGAGCAGGCGCCCCAGCCCGAGCCGCCGACTCCGTGGTACCGCCGCCCGGCGGCGCTGGTCGCGGCCGGCGCGATCGGGGTGATCGTGCTTGCGCTCGTGGCCTACGCGGTGATCAAGCTGGTGGCCGGCTCCCCCGCGCACAGCCCGGCAGCGACGACTACGACCACCGCGCCGACCACAACCGTGACCACCACCACGACCACGGAGGCGCCCCGGCACCATGGTGGTGGCGGAGGCGGCGGCGTCCCGACCGAGACCGTCACCGAGACGGCCCCGCCACCGAGCTCCGACACCCCCACCACAACGGAACCGCCGAGCACCGTTACGGTCTCGCCGAGCACCGACACCAGCACCGTCACGCAAACCGTGACCGTGCCGCCCCGTCGCGGACCGTTCGGGGGCCCCTTCGGCGGACACTAGCGACCAGGGGCCGTCATAGTTTGGCGCTCAACCCGGCGACCATGTTGATGGTGACCGCCAGGATTACCGCGCCAAAAAGGTACGACAGCAGCGCATGGCGCAAAACGGTTGCGCGCAGCCGAGATGCGTTGATCTCCGTGTCGGAGACCTGAAAGGTCATACCGACGGTGAACGCCACATATGCGAAGTCCAGGTAGCGCGGCGGATGTGGGTCGTGGAAATCGATGCCTCCGACCTCGTCGGAGTAGTAGAGGCGTGCATAGTGCGCGGTGAAAAGCGTATGCACGGCAAACCATGACGCGACCACGGCCAGAATGCCGACACCCGCCGCAGCGACGGCTTCACCGCCCGAATGTGTGCCTGCCGCCACGACGTATCCGACCCCGCCGAGGCTGCCCACGCTCGCTGAGACGATGACCACGTCGGCGAGCAACCGGGTGGCGTCCTCGCGTGTCGCATGCCGGGCGGTGCGTTCTGCATCCATCGGGGCGATGATCAGCCAGCTCCACCCGACATACAGCGCCGCGGCGACAACCCAGCCGAGCAGAGCGAACCTCCAACCGAGTGCACCAGCGATGACGCCTGCCACCGCCGTTCCGGATATCAAGGCAACGAAAAGCCGCACCGCGACGGTGTCACGGAGAAAACGCACGTAGGAAGTCACAGGTCGACTTAAGCAGATCGCGCCGATCCGACCGCTCGGAAGAGGTCACGAGGAGTGCGCCCGAGGGGATTCGGCCCCCTACCCTTCTGTTGTAATCGCTTATTGCCCAACGCATTCACTGTCTATAGTCATCGGTTACATCACTTTCCGACCTGCACCAAAGCCGGTACCCGACCCGCGGTGTGTCTCCCGTCGTACGCGGCGATCTTCATGCCTTTTCGATGAAAAAGTGAATGGGTGAACGAATCACTCAAACGAGATGCGGATGGAGTCTTCATCCTGAACGATTTACCCGATATCCGCGTCTCGCGGCGTTCATACTGGCCGCCGTGAGGCACCTAACCCGTTCATTCCGCGTCGGATTCCACGGCGTAATTGCAGCTGCCGTTGTTTTCGCAACTGCTGTCGGCTGCGCAGGCGACCGCAATCGTGCCGGATCCACACCAGGACCGGCACCCGCGCCCGTCACACGGTCGAACCTTCCGTACGACAAAACGCCAGACGTTGCCCCGGCGCAGGAGCAGAATTTTGTCAACGCCACCAACGGGTTCGGGCTGGATCTGTTCCGGCGCATGTCGGCGGCCAGTGAAGCCAACCTGGTCTTCTCCCCGCTGAGCCTCAGTGTCGCGTTGTCGATGGCCTATGCCGGCGCGACCGGTGACACCGGGGCCGAAATGAAAGCCGTTTTGCGCGACCCGTTCGGCAATGACACCTACTACCGCGCCATGAATCGACTGCTGCTCGATCTGCGCTCACGCAGCCGCGCCGCCATCTCCGCCGACGATCCGAGGAGTATCGAGCTGGCGATGGCCGACGCGGTCTGGCTGCAGCGTGGCATGTCTGTTCGCGCGCCGTTCCTTGACATCCTCGCTACCCAATACGATGCGGGCGTGCGCCTGGCCGACTTCAAGGGCAACCCCGACGGCGAGCGAGTCACCCTCAACAACTTCGCCAGCGACGCAACCAAAGGGCAGATCAAAGACCTGATTCCGCCGGGCGTGATAGACGAGTCGACGCGTGCCGTGTTGCTGAACGCGGCCTATCTCAAGGCGAGCTGGGACAGGCCATTTCCGAAAGAACTCACGGCCGACGGCAGCTTCCGCGTCACTCCCCAATCAACGGTCACCGTGCCGATGATGCACAAGGCGAGTTCCCTGCGCCACGCGGCCGGGTCGAATTTTCAGGCTGTGGAACTCCCATACGTCGGCGGCGACCTAAAGATGCTGGTCGTTGTGCCGGCCGAGGGACAGCTCCGGGCGGTCCGCAACAGCATGGACGACGCTTGGTTCCGCAACTTGGCCTTTGTGCAGGGGCCAGTCAGCCTCAGTTTGCCCAAGTTTCGTATCAGTTGGGGACCCGAGGAATTCAAGGAGACCTTGGCAGCGATGGGGATGCCGCGAGCATTCGACCAGAATCGCGCGGACTTCTCCCACATCACCACTGACGAGATTTTGTACATCCCACACGTGTTGCAGAAGGCCTTCGTCGGGATCGACGAGTTCGGTACGGAAGCCGCAGCCGTTTCGACGGTGATCGGTGGGGGGTTTGGTGAAGTCGAGGAGGTGACGGTCGATCACCCGTTCCTTTTCGCCATTGTCGACAAGACCGGCGCCGTGGTTTTCGCGGGGCAGGTGTTGGATCCGCGTTGAAGGCTGGCGCTATGACGCGGTGGCCGTGCAAGAGGGTGTTTGCGCGAGGTTTTCAAAAGCGCGCCCGAAGGGATTCGAACCCCTAACCTTCTGATCCGTAGTCAGATGCTCTATCCGTTGAGCTACGGGCGCCCGTGTTCGGTTGTCTTGCGTCGTGTTCCTCGAAAAGACCTAGCGGAGGCGAGAGGATTTGAACCTCCGGTCCCCTTTGAGGGGGACAACTCATTAGCAGTGAGCCCCATTCGGCCGCTCTGGCACGCCTCCCTTGGACTGTTTGAGGGTACCCGACCCCTTTCCGGTCTCGCGGAACCGGCCATAGCGTACACATCCGCGACATAAACTGTCGAAGTGACCGCTCGCCTGCGTCCCGAACTGGCCGGACTGCCAGTCTATGTGCCCGGCAAGAACGTACCGGGCTCGATCAAGCTGGCCAGCAACGAGACCGTGTACGGCCCCCTGCCCAGCGTGCGGGCGGCGATCGAGCGCGCCGTTGCCGTCGTCAACCGCTATCCGGACAACGCCAGCGTGGACCTCAAGGCGGCGTTGGCCATGCACCTTGGCTCCAACGTTGCACCGGAGCACATCGCGGTCGGCAGCGGTTCGGTCACTTTGTGTCAGCAGCTGGTGCAGATCACCGCATCCGCCGGCGACGAGGTAGTGATGGGCTGGCGCAGCTTCGAGTGCTACCTGCCCATCGTCCAGGTTTCCGGCGCGACCGCGGTCAAAGTGCCGTTGACCGACTACACGCATGACCTCGGCGCCATGCTCGCCGCGATCACCGACCGCACCCGGCTGATCTTCGTCTGCAACCCGAACAATCCGACGTCCACGGTGGTCGATCCGGACGCCTTGGCCCGGTTCATCGAGGCCGTCCCGCCGCACATCCTGATCGCCATCGACGAGGCCTACGTCGAATACATCCGCGACGGCATGCTGCCCAACAGCTTGGAGCTCGCGCTATCCCGCAGCAACGTCGTTGTGCTGCGGACCTTTTCGAAGGCGTACGGCCTGGCGGGCTTGCGAGTCGGTTATGCGATCGGCCACCCCGACCTCATCACCGCGCTGGACAAGGTGGTCATGCCGTTCGCCGTGACGAACGTCGCGCAGGCGGCCGCCATCGCGTCGCTGGAGGCATCCCACGAACTGGCGGCCCGCACCGACGCTCTGGTGGCCGAGCGCACCCGGGTCGGCGTCGGGTTACGCGACGCCGGGTTCACCCTGCCGCCCTCACAGGCCAACTTCGTCTGGCTGCCGCTGGGTGCACACACCGCGGACTTCACCGAGCAGGCCGCCGACGCGCGGCTGATCGTGCGACCGTTCGCCGGCGAGGGGGTGCGAATCACCATCGGTGCGGTGGAGGAGAATGACGCTCTGTTGCACTTCGCTCGCGAGTGGATTTCCCGCACCGAAACGTAAGGAGTGGTCCGTTGGACTTGGCGCGCAAACTGTTCACCGAGTTCAAGGAACGCGGCGGCGACATTCCCGACAGCGAGCTCGACGACTTCTGGGCCAGCCTCGAACCGGCGACGATCGAGGGGATGCTCGGCGAGTGGAAGGGCGGCGAGTTCCGCACCGGCCACAGGATGAACGGCCAGCTGGAGAAGGCGGGCTGGTTCGGCAAGACCTTCTCCTCCGCCCGCGACGTGCAGCCGCTGGTCTGCCTCGACGCCGACGGCAACAAGTTCTCGAACAAGGAGATGGGCAAGGGCGAGGCCAGCCTCTGGCTTGAAGAGTTCCGCGGGGAGGTCACCGCGACGATGGTCTACGACGGCCAGCCCGTACACGACCATTTCAAGAAGATCGACGACGACGCCGTGATGGGCATCATGAACGGCAAGGGCGTCCGGGATAGCGGCCGGTACTACTACTTCTACCTCGAACGGGTCTAGCGCTCAGCGCTCGAGTGTTTGCGGCTTGACGCACACTCGGCCCGCAAAGCGAGCGGTCAGCGGGCCGGGTTGCGGCCGGTGAACGCGACCAATTGCTCGAGCGCGCCGGCATCCTCGGGCACGTCCACCGGATCGTCGAACCCGGCACCGCCCCGCAGCTCCGGCCTGATGACCTTGCGGGCCAGCCCCAACACGAACTCGGACAGCGGTTCGGGCGCGTTGGTCTCGTGTCCAACGGCGGCGGCGTAATCCCAAGCGTGGACCAGGAATTCGATCGACAGGACGGCGCACGCACTCTTGGCGGGCATCTCGCCCTTGCCGAACGGCACGGACCCGTCCAGGCCGTGGCGGTGCCAGGCGTCCAGCGCGGGCCGGGCGGCGGCGACCACCTGGCGTTCCACCGAATCGCCTTGGTCGCGCTCCGGGATCTCCGCGCCGACCATGCCGCCCAGCGCCGTGATCGAGTTCAGCAGGTGATCGGTCAGCTGCGCGACGTCGAACTCCGCACACGGGGTCTGCCGCGACAGATCGTCGGCCGCGATGGTGTGCAGCACCCGCTGCAACACCCCGAGCGTGTCCTCGGCACTGTGCAGTTCGTCGGTGGGCGGCGAATGAGGGCCGGGCCGCAAATCAGGAGCCATATTTGCCACGCTACGGTCTCGATATGGCGCAAGCATACGAATCCGTCACGGTGGAAACGAAAGATCACGTCGCCCAGGTGACGCTGATCGGGCCGGGCAAGGGCAACGCGATGGGCCCCGCGTTCTGGTCGGAGATGCCGGAGCTGTTCGCGGCGCTGGACGCCGACCCCGAGGTGCGGGCCATCGTCATCACCGGTTCGGGCAGGAACTTCAGCTACGGCCTGGACGTGCCCGCGATGGGTGGATCTTTCACCCCGCTGCTGTCCGGTGACGCGCTGGCCGGCCCCCGCGCGGTGTTCCACCGCGAGGTCAAACGCATGCAGGGCGCCATCACCGCCGTCGCGGATTGCCGGACCCCGACCATCGCCGCGGTGCACGGCTGGTGCATCGGCGGGGGCGTCGACCTCATCTCCGCGGTCGACATCCGCTACGCCAGCGCCGACGCCAAGTTCTCGGTGCGCGAGGTCAAGCTCGCCATCGTCGCCGACGTCGGCAGCCTGGCCCGCCTGCCATACATCCTGAACGACGGCCACCTGCGGGAACTGGCGCTGACCGGGAAAGACATCGACGCGGCCCGGGCCGAGAAGATCGGCCTGGTCAACGACGTGTACGACGACGCCGACGCCACACTGGCCGCCGCACACGCCACCGCGGCCGAGCTCGCCGCCAACCCGCCGCTGGCCGTGCACGGCATCAAGGACGTCCTCGACCAGCAGCGCATCGCCGCGGTCTCGGAGAGCCTGCGCTACGTCGCCGCCTGGAACGCCGCCTTCCTGCCCTCGAAGGACCTGACCGAGGGCATCGCGGCGACATTCGAGAAGCGCCCTCCGCGGTTCACCGGGGAGTGATCCGGCGCCACGTACCCTCGCTGAGGTGACACCAGACGGCAGAATCCGCGTCCCGGCCGACCTGCACGCCGTGACGACGATCGGCGACGAAGACCACTCGGAAATCGACAGCGCCGCCGTCGAGCGGATCTGGGGGGCCGCCCGGCACTGGTATCAGGGCGGCTTCCACCCCGCCATCCAGCTGTGCATCCGCCAGCACGGGCGCGTGGTGCTCAACCGCGCGATCGGCCACGGCTGGGGCAACGCGCCGAGCGACCCGCCCGACGCCGAGAAGATCCCCGTCACTCCGGACACGCCGTTCTGCGTCTACTCCGCGGCCAAGGGAATGGCGGCGACCGTGGTGCACATGCTCGTCGAGCGTGGCGTCTTCTCACTCGATGACCGCGTCTGCGACTACATCCCCACCTTCACCAGTCACGGCAAGCACCGGATCACCATCCGGCACGTCATGACCCACAGCGCCGGACTTCCGTTCCCGACCGGGCCCAAGCCGGACGTCAAACGCGCGGACGACCACGAGTACGCGCAGCAAAAGCTGGGCGAGCTGCGCCCCCTCTACCGGCCGGGGCTGGTGCACATCTACCACGCGCTGACCTGGGGCCCGCTCGTGCGCGAGATCGTTTATGCGGCCACCGGCAAGGAGATTCGCGAGATCCTCGCCACGGAGATCCTCGACCCGCTCGCCTTCCGGTGGACCAACTTCGGTGTCGCCAAGGAGGACCTGCCCCTGGTCGCGCCGAGCCACGCGACCGGCCGCCCGTTGCCGCCGGTCGTCGCGCAGATCTTCCGCAAGGCGATCGGCGGGACCGTGCACGAGATGATCCCGATCACCAACACCCCGATGTTTCTCAACACGATCATCCCGTCGTCCAACACGGTGTCGACCGCACACGAGATGTCGCGGTTCGCCGAAATCTGGCGTCGCGGTGGAAATCTCGACGGCGTGCGGGTGATGAGCCCGGAGACGATGTACGGCGCGATCAAGGAATGCCGGCGATTGCGACCGGATTTCGCGGTCGGGCTGCAACCTGCGCGGTGGGGCACCGGTTTCATCCTCGGAACGAACCGGTGGGGGCCGTTCGGGCTCAACTCGCCACACGCGTTCGGCAATCTCGGCCTGGTCAACATCGCGATCTGGGCCGACCCGGCGCGCGGCCTGGCCGCCGGCGTGGTCAGCAGCGGCAAGCCCGGGCGCGACCCGGAAGCCAAGCGCTACACCGCCCTGATGGACACGATCACCGCCGAGATCCCCACCGGTTGAGGGCGCCCGGCGCTGGGAACACTGCCGCCATGGCTACCTACCGAGTGCTCAACCCCAAGGGCGACGTCGTCGCGACGAAGGACATCGAAAGCGCCGATAAGGCGCACGCGTGGTTCGCCGATGAGGCGGTCGAAGGCAACGAATTGGGCTGGCGCATGGAAGTCGAAGCCGAGGGCGAATGGCGCTTCTTCGACGACAGCGAAGGCGATCGCAGCTACTAGTGTTTGCGGCCCGCGTCGTCGGGCAACCAAGGACCTCTGAACGCTTCCGCAAGCTGCTGCCGCTGTTCGCGATTGCGGTCGGGGCGTCGCTGGTGCGCACCGACGAGCGGATCGCCCCGGCCGACGGTGTGGGTGCGCTGCTTCGCTACGCGCCGACGCTGCACCAGCCCGCCGGCTGAGACCTGCGGTGGCGGAGGGATTTGAACCCCCGGACGGTGTTAGCCGTCTCTCGCTTTCAAGGCGAGTGCATTAGGCCGCTCTGCCACGCCACCACGAGTAAGGGTAACGGGGGTCGGTAGCGTGGCCACCATGCGCGCCATCGTCGCCGAATCCCCCGATCAGCTGTCCTGGCAAGACGTCCCGGACGTTTCACCCGGGACCGGCGAGGTGCTGATCAAGGTCACCGCGGCGGGCGTGAACCGCGCCGACCTGCTGCAGGCCGCCGGCAAATACCCACCGCCGCCCGGCGCCAGCGACATCATCGGCATGGAGGTGTCGGGCGTCGTCGCCGAAACCGGCGAGGGCGTCACGGATTGGCCAGTGGGACAAGAGGTTTGCGCGCTGCTGGCCGGCGGCGGATACGCCGAGTACGTTGCCGTTCCCGCCGGTCAGGTGATGCCGATTCCCTCTCGTGTCGGCCTCGTCGACGCGGCCGGACTGCCGGAAGTGGCCTGCACGGTGTGGTCCAACCTGGTGCTGACCGCCCACCTCGGCAAGGGGCAGCTGCTGCTGGTGCACGGGGGCGCCAGCGGGATCGGAAGCCACGCGATCCAGGTTGCGCGGGCGCTGGGCGCCCGGGTGGCCGTCACGGCCGGGTCGGCGGAGAAGCTGGAATTCTGCCGCGAGCTGGGCGCCGAGCTCACCATCAACTACCGCGACGAGGACTTCGTCGAGCGACTCCAGCAAAGCGGCGGCGCCGACGTGATCCTGGACATCATGGGCGCCGCCTACCTGGATCGCAATATCGACGCCCTGGCGACGGACGGACAGCTGGTCATCATCGGCATGCAGGGCGGCATCAAGGGCGAGCTCAACATCGCCAAGCTGCTCGGCAAGCGCGCGCGGGTCATCGGCACCACGCTGCGCGCCCGACCGGTGACCGGCCCGAACAGCAAGACGGAGATCGTGCAGGCGGTGATCGGCTCCGTATGGCCGATGATCGCCGAGGGCCGCGTCCGGCCTATCATCGGCGCCCGCATGCCCATCCAGCAGGCCGGGGAGGCACACCAACAGCTGACGTCGAGCAAGGTGACCGGGAAGATCGTGCTGACGATCTAGCGGCCCCGAAAAGCTCAGCCCAGGGACGCCAGCGCGCGGACCAACTGGTCCACCTCGGCCGTCGTCGAATAATGCGCCAGCCCGACGGTCACCGCGCCGCCGATGTCGTTGACGCCCAGCACGTCGAGCGCGCGGGAATTCTCGTTGGTGACGGCCAGGATCCCGTTGTCCGCCAGCCGCTGCACCACCCGCTCGGCGGGCACGCCGTTCAAGGCGAAGCTGACCACGGGGATCCGCACCTCCGGACGGCCGATCACCATGACCAACGGCAACGACCGCAACGACACCATCAGGTAATCGAAGATCCGGTTCAGGTAGAGGCTGGCCGATTGCATCGACACCGACAGGCGTTCGCGGCGGCTACCGCGGGCGGACTCGTCGAGTGCGGCCAGGTACTCGATGCTGGCGACCACCCCGGCGAGCAGACCGAACTGGTGCGCGCCGATTTCCAGGCGCGCCGCACCGGTCGCCTTGGGGTCCGTCGAGATGGAGCTGAACGAATTGAGCAGCGCCGGATCGCGGAACACCACCGCGCCGATCGGTGGACCGCCCCACGCCAGGGCGTTCACCGCCACCACGTCGGCGTCGCTCTCCTTCACGTCGAGCAACCGGTACGGCGCCGCCGCGGAATGGTCGACCACGACCAGCCCGCCCACGTCGTGCACCAGCTTGGTCATGGCTCGCAGGTCGGTGACCGTGCCCAGCGTCCCGGACGCGGACGCGACGGCCACCAGCCTGGTCGACTTCCCGATCAGACCCTCCCACTGCCAGGTCGGCAGCTCGCCGGTCTCGATGTCGATCTCGGCCCACTTCACCTTGGCGCCGTAGCGGTGCGCCGCCCGCAGCCAGGGGGCGATGTTGGCCTCGTCGTCGAGGCGGCTGACGACCACCTCGTAGCCCAGCCCGGCGCGCGACGAGGACGCCTCGGCCAGCGCCGACAACAGGATGGCGCGGTCGGCGCCGAGCACCACGCCCGCGGGGTCGACGTTGAACAGGTCGGCCACCGCCGCCCGCGCCGCCTCCAGGATGGCGGCGCTGCGCTGCGCGGACGGGTGAGCGCCCGCCGTGGTGGCGCTGGACCTTCGGAAGGCCGTCGAAACGGTGGTCGCGACGGAATCCGGGATGAGCATCCCGGCCGGCGCGTCGAAGTGCACCCACCCGTCACCCAGCGACGGATGCAGTCCGCGCACCCGGGCGACGTCGTAAGCCATGCCAGCCACCTTAGAGCTTGCGCATTTCCACGAAACTGTGACGTAGCGGGTGCCCGAACGCTCAAGCCGTTCCAGCCGGCCGGTGGCTTCGGAGAGGCGGGACACCCGGCCAGCCATAATAGTCCAGTGAGCCTCTGGTTCGGAACGCTGATCGCATTGTTTTTGCTGATAGCGCCCGGGGCGATCATCGCGCGAATCAGCCAGCTGAGTTGGCCTGTCGCTGTCGCGGTGGGCCCGGCGCTGACCTACGGTGCGATCGCGCTGGCGATCATCCCGTTCGGTGCGGTCGGAATCCCGTGGAACGGCTGGACCGCGCTGGCGACGCTGGTCGTGGTGTGTCTGGTGATGACGGTCCTGCAGCTGCTGGTCGGCCGCTACCGCGACACCGAGGCCGAAGCCCGCGGGATCGGCCGTTGGCCGGCGGTGACGGTGGCGGCCGGGGTGCTGCTCGGGTCGCTGCTCATCATGTGGGCGGCGTACCGCGGTTTGGCCGCCCATTGGCAGACCATCCCCAGCACCTGGGACGCGGTCTGGCACGCAAACGAGGTGCGGTTCATCCTCGACACCGGGCAGGCGTCGTCGACGCACATGGGCGAGCTGCGCAACGTCGAAACGCACCAGACGCTGTACTACCCGTCGGTGTTCCACGCGTGGGTGGCGGTGTTCTGCCAACTCACCGGGGCCGCGCCCACCACCGGCTACACGCTGAGCTCGGTGGCGGCCTCGGTGTGGCTGTTCCCGACCAGCGCGGCGATGCTGGCCTGGCGGCTGCTGCGCGGCACCTGGTGTGAGTGGCGCACCGCCGCCGCGGCCGCGACCACCGCCGCGCTGTCGGCGTCGTTCACCGCCCTCCCCTACGTCGAGTTCGGCGTCGCCGCGATGCCCAACCTGGCGGCCTACGGGGTCATCGTTCCGACGTTCGTGCTGATCGCCTCGACGCTGCGGCACCGCGACCGCATCCCGATGGCGGTGCTGGCCTTCGTGGGGGTGATGTCGGTCCACCTGACCGGAGGGTTCATCGTCGTGCTGTTCATGGTGGCCTGGTGGTTGCTGGACGTGCTGTGGCGTCCGGTGCGCGGCCGGGTCGCCGATGTCGTGACGCTCGCCGGCGTGACGACGGCCACCGGGCTGATCCTGTTGCCACAGTTCATCAGCGTGCGGCAGCAGGAAGACATCATCGCCGGGCACTCGTTCCTGACCCACCTCAGCAAGAAGCGGGGCCTGTTCGACGCCGTATTCCAGCACACGCGCCATCTCAACGACTTCCCGTACCAGTACGGGCTCATATCGCTGGCGATCCTCGGCGGGATCATCTTCGCCTACAAGAGGATCTGGTGGCCGCTGGCGGTCTGGCTGCTGTTGGCGGTGGTGGACGTCGACGCGGGAACACCGCTGGGCGGCCCGCTCGGCGCGGTAGCCGGTGCGTTCGGAGAGTTCTTCTACAAGGACCCGCGCCGGATCTCGGCGGCCATCACTCTGCTGCTGCAACCTATGGCCGGCGTCGCATTGTTCGTGATCGTCGCGGGAGTGGTCGCCGGGGCCAAGCGCGTCGCCGACCGGTCCAAGCCGTTACCCGCGCCGGTCTGGACCGCGGCCACGGCCGTCCTGCTGCTGGCGACGACGGTATTCACCGCCCGCCACTACTTCTATCGACACCTGGTCCTGTTCGGCGACAAGTACGACTCGGTGATGATCGACCAACGCGACCTGATGGCGATGGCCTACCTGGCCACGCTTCCGGGCGCGCACACCACCGTGATCGGCAACGCCAACACCGACGGCACCGCGTGGATGTACGCCGTCGCCGACCTGCACCCGCTGTGGACCCACTACGACTACCCCCAGCAAATGGGACCCGGACCCAACCGGTACATCTTCTGGGCCGGCGCCCGCAAGGGAGAGTCCGATCCGCGGGTGGTCGAGGCGATTAAAGCGCTCAATATCCGGTACATCTACACCAGCACGCCGACGGTCCGGGGCTTCGCCGTGCCCGACGGACTAGTGTCACTGGATAAATCGAAGTCGTGGGCGCTGATCTACGACAATGGTGGAGCCCGAATCTACGAATGGCGCGGAAACGGCGCGGCGCCGCACTCTTAGTCCGCAAAGGATGGTGATGGATTGACTACCCGCAACGACGACGATGGCATCGAGATCATCGGCGGCGGCGACCCGCGGATCACGGCGGTAACGGAGGACGACTCCGACGAGCGCTCCCTGACCGATCTGGTTGAGCAGCCCGCCAAGGTGATGCGCATCGGGACGATGATCAAGCAACTGCTCGAGGAGGTGCGCGCCGCCCCGCTCGACGAGGCCAGCCGCAACCGCCTGCGCGAAATCCACGCGACGAGCATCCGCGAACTGGAAGAGGGCCTGGCGCCGGAACTCCGCGAAGAGCTCGATCGCCTCACCCTGCCGTTCAACGAGGACGCGGCGCCCTCCGACGCGGAATTGCGCATCGCCCAGGCCCAGTTGGTCGGCTGGCTGGAGGGGCTGTTCCACGGCATCCAGACGGCACTGTTCGCCCAGCAGATGGCCGCCCGCGCGCAGCTGGAGAACATGCGCCAAGGCGCGCTGCCCCCCGGCGTCGGCAAGCCGGGCGCGTCCGGGCACGGCCAGTACCTGTAAGCGAAACACGGTGGCAGGTCCTCACATCGAGACGCACAACGCGTGGGTGGAATTCCCCATTTTCGACGCGAAGTCGCGCTCCCTGAAGAAAGCCTTCCTGGGCAAGGCGGGCGGCACGATCGGCCGCAACAGCTCCAACGTGGTGGTCGTCGAGGCGTTGCGCGACATCACCATGTCGCTCGAGTTGGGCGATCGAGTCGGCCTGGTCGGTCACAACGGGGCCGGGAAATCGACTCTGCTGCGCCTGCTTTCGGGTATCTACGAACCCACCAGGGGGTGGGCGAAGGTCACCGGCCGGGTCGCACCGGTCTTCGATCTGGGTGTCGGCATGGACCCGGAGATCTCCGGTTACGAGAACATCATCATCCGCGGGCTGTTCCTCGGGCAGACCCGCAAGCAGATGCTGGCCAAGGTGGACGAGATCGCCGAGTTCACCGAGCTCGGTGACTACCTGTCGATGCCGCTGCGCACCTACTCGACGGGCATGCGGGTACGGCTCGCGATGGGCGTCGTCACCAGCATCGACCCGGAGATACTGCTGCTCGACGAAGGCATCGGCGCGGTGGACGCCGACTTCCTGAAGAAGGCGCAGTCGCGGCTGCAGGGCCTCGTGGAGCGGTCCGGAATCCTGGTGTTCGCCAGCCATTCCAACGAATTCCTGGCCCGGTTGTGCAAGACCGCGATGTGGATCGACCACGGAGTCATTCGCCAGGCGGGCGACATCGAAGACGTGGTGCGCGCCTACGAGGGCGCGGACGCGGCCCGCCACGTGCGCGAAGTACTGGAGGAGACCCGCCTGCAGGGCCGTACCGACGAACCGCTGGCGCAGAGCGCATCCGGGGATGAGTGAATCCATCATCGCCGTCGTGGTCACGCACCGGCGCGCCGACGAACTCGCCAAATCGCTGGACGTGCTCAGCGCGCAGACCCGGCCGCCGGATCAGCTGATCGTCGTCGACAACGACGGCGGCACGGACGCCCGGATCCGCGAACTGGTTGACGCCCAACCGATCTCGACGACCTACCTGCCCTCCCGCCGAAATCTCGGCGGTGCGGGCGGTTTCGCGCTCGGCATGCTGCACGCGCTGGCGCAGGGCGCCGACTGGGTGTGGCTGGCCGACGACGACGGTCGCCCGCAGGACTCCCGGGTGCTGGCCACGCTCCTGGCCTGCGCCGAGAAGCACGGCCTGGCCGAAGTATCGCCGATGGTGTGCAACTCCGAAGACCCGGAACGGCTGGCGTTCCCGTTGCGCCGTGGCCTGGTATGGCGCAGGCGCACAAGCGAATTGCGCACCGAAACGGGACAGGACCTGTTGCCCGGGATCGCGTCGCTGTTCAACGGCGCGCTGTTCCGGGCGTCCACCCTGGATGCGGTCGGCGTCCCGGACATGCGGCTGTTCATCCGCGGCGACGAGGTGGAGTTGCACCGCAGGCTGGTTCGGTCCGGCCTGCCATTCGGCACCTGCCTGGACGCGATCTACTTGCATCCGTGCGGATCCGACGAGTTCCGCCCCATTCTGGGCGGCCGCATGCACACGCAGTATCCCGACAATCCGACGAAGCGGTTCTACACCTACCGCAACCGCGGCTACCTGCTGTCACAGCCGGGCCTGCGCAAGCTGCTGGTCCAGGAGTGGGTTCGGTTCGGCTGGTACTTCCTGATCACCCGCCGCGACCCCAAGGGGCTGGCCGAGTGGATTCGGTTGCGCCGCTTGGGGCGTCGGGAGCAGTTCGGCAAGCCGGGAGGCTCCACTTGACATTCATCGACGCCGCCGCCCAGTCGCGGACCTTCACCCGCGCCCGGGGCGATCTGGTCGCCGGCTTCCGTCGGCACGAGTTGTGGCTGCACCTGGGCTGGCAGGACATCAAGCAGCGCTACCGCCGCTCGGTGCTGGGGCCGTTCTGGATCACCATCGCGACCGGCACCACCGCCGTCGCCATGGGTGGCCTGTACTCCAAGCTGTTTCACCTCGAGCTCTCCGTGCACCTGCCGTACGTCACGCTCGGGCTGATCATCTGGAACCTCATCAACGCGGCCATCCTCGAGGGCGCCGACGTCTTCGTCGCCAACGAGGGGCTGATCAAGCAGTTGCCGACGCCCCTGTCGGTGCATGTTTATCGGCTGGTGTGGCGGCAGATGATCTTGTTCGCGCACAACATCGTCATCTACGCCGTCATCGCGGTCATCTATCCCAAGGCGTGGTCGTGGGCGGATCTGTCGGTGATCCCGGCGCTGGGTCTGATCGTCCTCAATTGCATATGGGTGTCACTGTGTTTCGGCATCCTGGCGACCCGCTACCGTGACATCGGCCCCCTGCTGTTCTCCGTCGTGCAGTTGCTGTTCTTCATGACGCCGATCATCTGGAACGACGACACGTTGCGGCAGCAGGGCGCGGGGCGCTGGTCGAAGATCGTCGAGCTCAATCCGCTGCTGCACTATCTCGACATCGTTCGCGCCCCGCTGCTGGGCGCCCATCAGGAGCTGCGGCACTGGGCCGTGGTCGGGGTGCTGACGGTCGCCGGCTGGGTTTTGGCGGCGTTCGCGATGCGGCAGTACCGCGCCCGGGTGCCGTACTGGGTGTAGGGGTCCAGCCCGGCGACGGTGCGCCGCGCAAGCGGCGTGAGGAGCCGGGCAATCGATGTAGCTCACATCAGCGGGGGCAGCGGATTCAGCCAGTCCAACGAACCATCGGTCTGCCCTTTGTATTGCGGGCAATAGGCGGACACGGAAGCGCCGACGAAGAACCCGGCTTGTCGCGCCGAGAGGTTGGCCTCTTTCATCACCTTCATCGCCAGGATGCTCGATCGTTGGTTCTTGTCGAGTCCGGCGCACACACTCCGGGCCATCGCGATCGCGTTGCCCGGGTCGTTCAGCACGATCCCGTTATCCGCAAGGGCCCCCAAGAAGGCGTCGCCGGATGGGTCCGCCGACGCCGCGGCCGCGGAGAACAGGGCGGCAACAAACAGCAGAGCCGCCATCGGTGGCGCCCACTGCCTACGACCGGCGTACATAGCTACCACGATAGGCACCGGCCGCGATCGGGGACGGCTCCAAGAATTCTTTGAGGATCCCGCAAGGCGTGCCCCGGAGGCTGGGGCCCATGCGCAACACCATCTTCGTCGACGGCGACCGCGTGGCCACCATGCACCGCGCCGACGCGCCACTGGGCCGCACGGCCAGGTTCCACCTGCGCAGGTTGTTCGACAACCTGCCCTGCTGCCATCGCTCGTGGGCCAATCACGGCAAACGCTTCTTCCTGCACGGCTACGAGCGGGCCTTCGACATCGAGTTCGCCTGTGCCGAAACCGAAGCCGGCACCGACGCGGTGATCGACGAGGGCACCCTCGACGAGGTCAGGGTGGCACTGCGCGACCAGTTCGACCACACCACGCTGATCGCGGTCGACGACCCGCAGCGCGATCTGTTCGAACTGCTGGCCGACCGCGGGGTCATCGACCTACGGATCATGGACGACACCGGGATGGCGGGCACGGCCGCCTGGACGTTCGAAACGGTCGAAGCCATCGTCGGGCTGGCGACCGGTGGCCGGGTCTGGGTGTCCCGGATAAAGGCCCGGGAGAGCCGTAACAACGTCGTCACCCTCACGGCGGGGCCCGTTTAGACGAAACACGACGCCCGCATTGCCGATGCGGGAGTATGCGTTCGTGAGCGACGCCGCGGCAATCGGCTGTGTTGGGACGTTGACCGTGGCAACCCGCGGGGACCGTGGCGCCGGCGAGGTGCTGGTCACCGTGCGGGGCGCCAAGGAGGCCTTCCTGGCGTGGTCCGACGAGCCCCTGCCGAAGGGCGCCGAGGTGCTGGTGGTCGAAGTCAGGGGCACCCGGACAGTGGTCGTCGAGCCCTGGCAGGGCCTCGCCTGATCCGAATTGACCGCCCGGATCGCCCGAGATACAACAGCGAAACCCGAAAAGGAGTCCCCATGCTCGGTTACAAGGTGCCCGCCCCCGACGAGGCGATGCTCATCTCCGGTGCCCGCACCAAAAGCAACGCCCCGTTCCGCGTCGTGACCGGCCACGGCGCCTTCATCCTGCCGGTCTTCCGCAAGGCCCGATTCCTGACGCTGGCCATGTGCGAGGCCGAGGTCGCCGAGAAGTGCGTGACCCAACAGGGCATCACCCTCAACGTCCGCGCGGTGATCGCCTTCAAGGTCGGCAACGACACCGAGAGCATCATCAGTGCGGCACAACGATTCCTGTCCGAGCAGGACCAGATGTCCGTGCTGACCGGCCGGATCTTCGCCGGACACCTGCGCTCGATCATCGGGTCGATGACCGTCGAGGAGATCATCCGGGAGCGCCAGAAACTGGCGACCGAGGTCCTCGACGGGTCCAAGGAAGAGATGGCCCGCATCGGGCTGACCGTCGACGCCCTGCAGATCCAGTCCATCGACGACGACGGGCTGGGCTACATCGACGCCATGTCGGCACCGCACAACGCCGCGATCCAGCAGCAGGCGCAGATCGCGCAGGCGCAGGCCAATCAGCTGGCCGCCGAAGCCGAGCAGGAGTCCCAGCGCAAGCAGGCCGAATTCGCCCGCCAAACCGCCATCGTCAAGGCGCAGTACAAGGCCGAGGTGGACAAGGCTCAGGCGGAGGCCGCACAGGCCGGGCCGCTCGCCGAGGCCGAGGCCCAGCGCGAGGTGCTGCAGATGCGCACCGAACTGGCCCAGCGCGCCGCCGAGCTGCGCCAGCAGGAACTGGTCGCCGAGGTGGTCAAACCCGCCGAGGCCGAGGCCGAACGCGTCCGGATCCTGGCGGTCGCCGACGCAGAGAAGATGAAGATCCAGGCGGAGGCGGCGGCGTCGCACAACCGCGTGGCGCTGGACAAGGCGCTCATCGACCAGCTGCCCGAGATCGTGGAGAAGGCGGCCCGGGGGCTCGCCAACGCCAACGTGACCGTGCTCAACGGCGCCGAAGGGCTGACCGAGGTGGCCAGCGGCCTGGTCGCGCAGGGCAGGGCCATCTTCGAGGCCCTGCGGGGCACCGTCGACTACTACGAGGACGAGGACGGCGCACCGCCGCTCACCACGAACTCCGACTCCGGCTCCACCAGCCGCTGAGTGGGACCCGCCGCTTACCCGATAATGGTGGCGGCCGCCTCGTCGTGGTGCGACACTGGAACGCCACTTGAGCAACTGGGCGAAAGGTCCACCGACGTGAGCAAAAAGGTCCAATCAGCGGCGGATGCGGCGCGGGCGAACCTGGCCGCTGAGCTGGAGCGGCTACGGCAGCGGCGGGACCGCCTGGAGGTCGAGGTCAGGAACGACCGCGGCATGGTGGGCGATCACGGCGACGCGGCCGAGGCGATTCAGCGCGCCGAGGAGCTGGTTGGGCTCAGCGATCGGATCAATGAGCTGGACCGGCGCATGCGGACCGGGCCGTCGCGGCCCGACGCATCGGAAACGCTGCCGGGTGGCACCGAGGTGACCCTGCGATTCTCCGACGGAGAAGTGGTCACCATGCACGTGATCTCCATCGTCGAAGAGACGCCGGTCGGCCGGGAAGGCGAAACGCTGACGGCGCGCAGCCCCCTGGCTCAGGCCCTGGCCGGACACAAGGCGGGCGACACGGTGACCTACTCGACCCCGCAGGGCGAGGATCAGGTCGAGCTGATATCGGTCAAACTGCCCCGTTAACCCCTCCCGCCGGGTCCCGGGAAGCCCCGGCGGCCCCGTTAAACTCCCCCCAATGGTTGCCCCGCTGCCCGACGCCGCGCCGCCGAGCCCGCAGTTGAGTCTGACGACACAGGTGACGCGGTTCGTCGTCACCGGCGGGCTGGCGGGGATCGTGGACTTCGGCCTGTACCTGGCGCTGTACAAGGCCGTCGGAATCCAGGTCGACCTGGCCAAGGCCAGCAGCTTCGTCGTCGGCACCATCACCGCCTATCTGATCAACCGCCGGTGGACGTTCCAGGCGGCCCCCAGCACCGCGCGGTTCGTCGCGGTCATGGTTCTGTACGGCATCACCTTCGCCGTGCAGGTCGGGCTCAACCATCTGTGCCTTGCGCTTATGCACTACCGCGGGTGGGCGATACCCCTCGCGTTCGTGATCGCGCAGGGCACCGCGACGGTGATCAACTTCGTCGTGCAGCGGGCGGTAATCTTCCGCATCCGCTGAGCCGACGTTCGCAAGCGGTACCCTCTTTGACGATGTTGAGCACCGATGTTCCGACCACCACCACCCGGCTGACCGGCTTTGGCCGCACCGCGCCGTCGGTGGCCGAGGTGCTTTCGACCCGCGACCCCGAGGTGATCGCCAAGGCCGTCGCCCGGGTAGCCGAATCGGGCGGCCCCAACGGCCGGGGCGTCATCGCGCGCGGGCTGGGCCGGTCCTACGGCGACAACGCCCAAAACGGCGGCGGCCTGGTGATCGACATGACGGGCCTCAACCGGATCCACTCGATCAGCGCCGACACCCGGCTGGTCGACGTCGACGCGGGCGTCAGCCTGGACCAGCTGATGAAGGCGGCGCTCCCGTTCGGGCTGTGGGTTCCGGTGCTGCCGGGCACCCGTCAGGTCACCGTCGGCGGCGCGATCGCCTGCGACATCCACGGCAAGAACCATCACAGCGCGGGCAGCTTCGGCAACCACGTGCGCTCGATGGACCTGCTCATGGCCGACGGCAGCGTGCGCACCCTCACCCCCGACGGTGACGACGCCGAGCTGTTCTGGGTCACTGTGGGCGGCAACGGCCTGACCGGGATCGTCCTGCGCGCGACCATCGAGATGACGCCCACCGAGACGGCCTATTTCGTCGCCGACGGGGTGGCCACCAAGGACCTCGACGAAACGGTCGCCGTGCACCTCGACGGCAGCGAGGCCAATTACACCTACTCCAGCGCCTGGTTCGACCTGATCAGTCCACCCCCCAAGCTCGGCCGGGCCGCCGTCAGCCGCGGCAGCCTGGCGAAGCTGGACCAACTGCCCGAGAAGCTTGCCAGGAACCCGCTGAAATTCGATGCGCCACAACTGTTGACGGTGCCGAACGTATTTCCCGTCAGCGCGATGAACAAGCTGTCCTTCATGGCGATCGGCGAGGTGTACTACCGGCTGGGCGGCAACTACACCGGCAAGATCATGAACCTGTCGCAGTTCTACCACATGCTCGACCTGGTCAGTGGTTGGAACAACGCTTACGGCCCAATGGGTTTCGCGCAACACCAGTTCCTCGTCCCACCGGACGCGATGGACGAGTTCAAGGCCATCATCCGCTGGATCCAGACCCGCGGCCACTACTCGGCACTGAACGTGTTCAAACTGTTCGGGCCGGGCAACCGCGCGCCGCTGAGTTTCCCGATGGCCGGCTGGAACGTCGCGATGGACTTCCCCAACAAGCCGGGTATCAACGAGTTCCTCAACGAACTCGATCGGCGCGTACTGGAATTCGGCGGCCGGGTTTACACCGCCAAGGATTCCCGCGCGAGCGCCGAGACCTTCCACGCCATGTACCCGCGCATCGACGAGTGGATCGCGGTGCGCCGCAAGGTGGATCCCGCCGGGGTGTTCGCCTCGGACATGGCCCGACGTTTGGAGTTGTTGTAATGGTGCGCCAATGGTTTTAGATGCCGTGGGAAATCCGCAGACCATCCTGCTGCTCGGCGGGACCTCCGAGATCGGGCTGGCCATCTGTGAGCGCTACCTGCAGAACGCGCATGCCCGCATCGTGCTGGCCGCCATGCCCGATGACCCGGGCCGCGACGCCGCCGTCGCCCAGATGAAGGCGGCGGGCGCGCGGTCGGTGGAGATGATCGACTTCGAAGCCACCGACCCCGACAGTCATCCGAAGACGATCGAGGCGGCCTTCGCCCACGGTGACGTCGACGTGGCGATCGTCGCCTTCGGCATACTCGGTGACGCCGAAGAGCTGTGGCAGGACCAGCGCAAGGCCGTCTTGGCCGCCGAAATCAATTACACCGCCGCCGTTTCAGTGGGTGTATTGCTCGGCGAGAAGATGCGCGCTCAGGGCTTCGGCCAGATCATCGCGATGAGCTCGGCCGCCGGGGAGCGGGTGCGGCGATCCAACTTCGTCTACGGCTCCACCAAGGCGGGGTTGGACGGCTTCTATCTGGGGCTCGGAGAAGCGTTGTGCGAGTATGGCGTTCGCGTCCTGGTTATCCGCCCGGGTCAGGTTCGTACCCGGATGAGCGCGCACGTCAAGGAAGCGCCGCTGACCGTGGACAAGGAGTATGTCGCCAACCTCGCCGTGACCGCCGCCGCAAAAGGTAAGGAATTGGTTTGGGCGCCAGCAGCATTCCGCTACGTGATGATGGTGTTGCGACACATCCCGCGGAGCGTCTTCCGCAAGCTGCCAATCTGATCATGCGCAACGCGCTGGCCAGCCTGGGCCAGATGGCGGTCGCGGTGGCGGTGGCCGTCGCGGTCGCGGTGGTCTCGCTGGCCGCCATCTCCCGCGTGCAGTGGCCGGCCTTCCCGTCGTCCAACCAGCTGCACGCGCTGACCACCGTGGGGCAGGTCGGCTGCCTGGCCGGTCTGGTCGCCGTGGGCTGGGCATGGGGGCGCTCCGGCAGGTTTCGGTGGCTCGCGCAGCTGGGCGGGCTGGTGTTCGTGTCCGCGTTCACCGTCGTGACGCTGGGCATGCCGCTGGGCGCGACCAAGCTGTACCTGTTCGGCATCTCCGTCGACCAGCAGTTCCGCACCGAATACCTGACCCGGCTCGCCGACAGCCCCACCCTGCGCGATATGACCTACATCGGGCTGCCGCCGTTCTACCCCCCGGGCTGGTTCTGGATCGGCGGGCGCGCCGCGGCGCTGAGCGGAACACCGGCCTGGGAGGTCTACAAGCCGTGGGCCGTCACCTCGATCACGATCGCGGTGGCCGTCGCCCTGGTGCTGTGGTGGCGGATGGTCCGCTTCGAGTACGCGCTGATCGTCACCACCGCGACGGCGGCGGCGACGCTCGCCTACGGCTCGCCCGAGCCCTACGCGGCCATGATCACCGTGCTGCTGCCGCCGGTGCTGGTGCTGACCTGGTCGGGTCTGCGCGGCGGCGAGCGCAACGGCGGCTGGGCCGCCGTGGTTGGTGCGGGCCTATTCCTCGGCTGGACGGCCACCTGGTACTCGCTGCTGCTGGCCTTCAGCGCGTTCACGGTGTTGCTCATGGCGCTACTGCTGGCCGGTGCGCGCTGGCGGCGCGGCGGCTTCGGGGCCGCGCTCGACCCGCTGCGCCGGCTGGCCCTCATCGCGGTCATCGCCGCGGCGATCGCGAGCACCACCTGGCTGCCGTTCCTGTTGCGGGCGGTCCGCAGCCCGGTCAGCAATTCCGGCAGCGCCTTTCACTACCTACCGGCCGACGGCGCCGTGCTGACCTTCCCCATGCTGCAGTTCTCCCTGCTCGGCGCGGTCTGCCTGCTGGGCGCGCTCTGGTTGGTGGTGCGGGCCGGTTCCTCGGTGCGGGCGGGGGCCCTGGCCATCGGGGTGCTGGCGGTCTATTTGTGGTCGCTGCTGTCGATGCTGACCACGCTGGCGCGCACCACGCTGCTGTCCTTCCGGCTGCAGCCGACGTTGACCGTGCTGTTGGTGGCCGCCGGGGCGTTCGGCTTCCTCGAGGCCGTCGGGGCGCTGTCCGCGCGCGGGCGGGCCGTCCTGCCCGTCGCCGGCGCCGTGGGCCTGGCCGCCGCGATCGCGTTCAGCCAGGACATCCCCGACGTGCTGCGCCCGGATCTCACCATCGCCTACACCGACACCGACGGCAACGGCCAGCGCGGCGACCGCCGGCCGCCGAGTTCGGAGAAGTTCTACCCCGACATCGACCACGCCATCGCGACCGTGACCGGCAGGCCCCGCGACCAGACCGTCGTGATGACCGCCGACTACAGCTTCCTGTCCTTCTATCCCTATTGGGGATTCCAGGGGTTGACGTCGCACTACGCCAACCCGCTCGCGCAGTTCGATCTGCGGGCCGCCCAGATCAACAAGTGGTCCAAGCTCAAGTCGGCCGACGACCTCATCCACGCGCTCGACACCTGCCCCTGGCCACCGCCCACGGTGTTTCTCATGCGCCGCGGCGCGAACGGCAACTACACGCTGCGGCTCGCCGAGGACGTGTATCCCAACCAGCCCAACGTCCGTCGCTACACCGTCGACCTGCGGGCGGCCCTCTTCGACAGCCCGCAGTTCGTCGTGCACAGCGCCGGCCCGTTCGTGGTGGCCATCCGCAAGCCCCCGACAAGCCGCTCATGAGCACCGACACCTCGCCACCCAGCGTCGAAGAACTAGCATCTACCACCGTGACCGACACGGGAGCGAACCACCGGATCACTCGGTTGGTTGCCACCGTCGCCGGGCTGCTCGGGGCCCTGCTGGCCATCGCCACCCCGCTGCTGCCGGTCAACCAGACCACCGCACAGCTCAACTGGCCGCAGAACGGCAACTTCGAGAGTGTCGACGCGCCGCTGATCGGCTATGTCGCCACCGACCTCAACGTGACCGTGCCGTGCCAGGCCGCCGCCGGGCTGGCCGGCCCGGCGAATACGGCGAAGACGGTGCTGTTGTCGACGGTGCCCAAGCAGGCCCCCAAGGCCGTCGACCGCGGGTTGCTCATCCAACGCGCCAACGACTACCTGGTGGTGGTGGTGCGCAACGTCGCGGTGGTGACCGCCCCGATGAACCAGGTGCTCAGCCCCGCCTGCCAGCGGTTGACCTTCACCGCGCACGCCGACCGCGTCACCGCCGAGTTCGTCGGGCTCACCCAGGGACTCAACACCGAGCATCCCGGCTCGCCGCTGCGCGGGGAGAAGAGCGGCTATGACTTCCGGCCCCAAATCGTCGGCGTCTTCACCGATCTGGCGGGGCCGGCACCGCCGGGCCTGAGCTTCTCGGCAACCGTAGACACCCGCTACAGCAGCAGCCCCACCCAGCTCAAGATGGCCGCGATGATCCTCGGGGTCGTCCTGACCGCCGCCGCCCTGGTCGCGCTGCACCGGCTCGACACCGCCTTCGAAACCGCTGGGGCCACCCGGCATCGCCGCTTCCTGCCGTCGCGGTGGTGGTCGGTCGGCGGCCTGGACGCCCTGGTGATCGCCGTGCTGGTGTGGTGGCAGTTCGTCGGGGCCAATACGTCCGACGACGGCTACATCCTGACCATGGCCCGGGTTTCCGAGCACGCCGGCTACATGGCCAACTACTACCGTTGGTTCGGCACGCCGGAGGCCCCCTTCGGCTGGTACTACGACCTGCTGGCGTTGTGGGCCCACGTCAGCACCGCCAGCATCTGGATGCGGTTGCCCACCTTGGCCATGGCGCTGACGTGCTGGTGGGTCATCAGCCGAGAAGTCATGCCGCGCCTGGGTCACGCCGTGAAGCTGAACCGCGGTGCGGCGTGGACGGCCGCCGGCATGTTCCTGGCGGTGTGGCTGCCGCTCAACAACGGCCTGCGGCCCGAGCCGATCATTGCGTTGGGCATCCTGCTGACCTGGTGCTCGGTGGAACGCGCGGTGGCCACCAGCCGCCTGCTGCCGGTGGCGGTCGCCTGCATCATCGGTGCGCTGACGCTGTTTTCCGGGCCGACGGGTATCGCCTCGATCGGTGCGCTGCTCGTCGCGATCGGGCCGCTGCGGACCATCCTGCATCGCCGGTCCAAGCGGTTCGGCGCGCTGCCGCTGGTGGCGCCCCTGTTCGCCGCGGTCACCGTCACCGCCATCCTGATCTTCCGCGACCAGACCCTGGCCGGCGAGGTTCAGGCCAGCATGCTCAAGCGCGCCGTCGGGCCCAGCCTGAGCTGGTTCGACGAACACATCCGCTACGAGCGGCTGTTCATGGCCAGTCCCGACGGGTCGGTCGCCCGCCGCTTCGCCGTGCTGGCGCTGGTTTTGGCGCTCGGGATCACGGTCGCCATGTCGTTGCGCAAGGGCCGGATTCCGGGCACCGCCGCGGGGCCGAGCCGCCGCATCCTCGGGATCACCATCATCTCGTTCATCGCGATGATGTTCACTCCCACCAAGTGGACGCACCACTTCGGGGTGTTCGCCGGGCTGGCCGGGCCGCTGGGCGCGCTGGCCGCGATCGCCGTGACCTCCGTGGCGATGCGGTCCCGGCGCAACCGCACCATGTTCGCCGCCGTCGTGCTGTTCCTGGTGGCCTTGTCCTTCGCCAGCGTCAACGGCTGGTGGTACGTGTCCAACTTCGGTGTGCCATGGTCGAATTCGTTCCCGGCGTGGCACTATGCCTTCGCCACCGCGCTGCTCGGGCTGACCGTCGTGGTGCTGCTGCTGGCGGCCTGGTTCCACTTCGTCTCGCTGAACGACGGGCCGCCCAAGACCCGGTACGGGGCGCGCATGGCCGGAATCGTCCAGTCCCCGTTGGCAATTGCGACGTGGGTGCTGGTGGTGTTCGAGGTTGCGTCGCTGACCCTGGCGATGACCGACCAATACCCCGCGTGGACGGTCGGCCGCTCCAACCTCGAGGCGCTGACCGGCAAATCCTGCGGACTGGCCGAGGACGTGCTGGTGGAACAGGATCCCAACGCCGGCACCCTGTCGCCGGTGAGCGCCACCGCGGGCGACGCCCTGGGCGCGGGACTCTCGGAAGCCTTCACGCCCAACGGGATTCCCGCGGACGTCCGCGCCGACCCGGTGATGGAGCGTCCGGGTGACCGCAGCTTCATCAACGACGACAAGCTGGTCACCGGCGCCGAGGCCGGCACCGAGGGCGGCACCACTCCGGCGCCGGGAATCAACGGTTCGGTTGCCCAGCTGCCCTACAACCTCGATCCGTCGCGCACCCCCGTCCTGGGCAGCTGGCGTCCCGGCATCCAGGTGCCGGCCCACCTCCGATCAGGCTGGTACCGACTGCCCGGCCGCGACCAGGCACGGCCGCTGTTGGTGGTCAGCGCGGCCGGGCGCTTCGACCCCCGCGAGGTCCAGGTCCAGTGGGCCACCGATGACGAAGCGGCGCACGGACACCCCGGTGGGTCGTTCCAGCTCGCCGATGTGGGGGCCTCCCCGGCCTGGCGCAACTTGCGGTTGCCGTTGTCGGCCATCCCCACCGGCGCCACCCAGATCCGGTTGGTCGCCGACGACGAAGACCTGGCGCCGCAGCACTGGATCGCGCTCACACCGCCGCGGATTCCCCAGCTGCGCACGCTGCAGGACGTGGTGGGGTCGCGGGACCCGGTGTTCCTGGACTGGCTGGTCGGGCTGGCGTTCCCCTGCCAGCGGCCGTTCGGCCATCAGAACGGCGTCGACGAGACGCCGAAATGGCGCATCCTGCCGGACCGTTTCGGCGCCGAGGCCAATTCGCCGGTGATGGACAACAACGGCGGCGGACCGCTCGGCGTCACCGAGCTGCTGGTAAAGGCGACCACCATGGCCACCTACCTGAAGGACGACTGGTCGCGCGACTGGGGCTCGCTGCAACGGCTGACGCCCTACTACCCCAACGCCCAGCCCGCCGAACTCCAGCTGGGAACGGCCACGCGCAGCGGCCTGTGGAACCCCGCGCCGCTGCGCAAGACCTGAAACTAGGTGATCGTGACGTTCAGTTGCTGGGACTTCTGGAGGAATTGGGCCGCGGGATCAGAAGAGTTGATGTTCGCGACTAGTTGACCCGCGCCGGGCGCAGATCCCTGCCCTTGCACCGTGATGTTCGCCGTCGCCTTTGCGCCGAATTGTCCGACGGTGCAATGCACTGATGAGGTGCCGCCGGCATAGTTGTTGACGGCGCAGTCAAACCCGCCGGACGCATTGACCGGGCCGGTCTGCCGCAGTTTGCCGTTGAAGCTGATGAACAACTCGACCGGCGCGCCAAGATCCCCCGGATTGCTGATGGTGACGGTGTAGGTTCCGCTCGCGCCGGTCTTCAAGGTTGTTGGGCCCGTGGGGTTGACAGCTAGGCGGGCGGTAGCGGCGGCCGCAGGCGGAGGCGGTGGCGCCGCCGGAGCGGCCGGGCCTGAAGAGCCCGCCGCGGGTGCCGCGGGGGTGGTGCACACGAGCGCAACCGTGGAGTCCCAGTGCGAGTGGTCGTTTGCCAACTCGTCATGGGTTTCCCCGTGCGCGAAGCCATCGGCGCCCACGGTGCCCTGATAGCGTCCCTTCGACATCAGCGGCGCATCATCGGGTGCTCCCCTGCCGCGCCACGGTATGGTGAAGTCGATTTGGTTACCGGTGATGCCGCCAGTGACGGGGCCGTGATACTCGCCGCTATTGGCTTCAGCCAGTGCTCCGTTGGCGCGTGGTCCGGTCGCGGTGAAGCTCACCGTCTGTCCGTAAATAGTCTGTTTGAGCGCAAAGTGTCCGGGAAAGCCCCACTGGCTGCACGCGGGCGGCCCCAGCGGAAACATCGGGCGGCCTTGCGCGGGTGGTGAGATCGTCAGAGACAACCCCACGGCGCTGACCGCGGTTGCCGCGGCGAGCCACTGGGATCTGTTCACCATGGTGACGTACGACATCGGAAGCCCTTCCACCTCAACATTATTCGGCAAGGAAGCGATTTGCTCGGTAGGTGGAGAGTTTCGGACCCGCCGACCTCCGACGTTAGAGCCGTGCGGGCCGGCAACCTAGAGTAATTGGATACTCTAATTCCGTTGGCGGCGAGGACAGCTCGAAGCGCACTGCCGCTCGGCATGACAATTCGGGTGGATTCGCTCTTGAATCGCTCTGCTCAAAACTGGAGAAATTGGTCCCAAACCCAGCCATTACCGGCTGGCAGTTCTGGAATCACGACATCACACCAGTCATTCGGTTTGCAGCTTCCCACCAGCTTGACCTGGCGGCCACTGCGCAGGATCCCGATCTTCTTTCCATTGCCACCGGGAGCATCGTAGACATCCACATCGCTGCGCACTGTTGCCATTGGCGCCCCCGGGGGGGCGAGGGGCGGGACCGAGCGTCGATTCGGGACCTCTGTCGCCGGCTCTGACAGACGAGGATTTGGTGGTGGCGCGGCAACCGGTGGGGGTGCCGCGGGCGTGACGCACACGAGCGGGACAGTGGAATCCCAGTGCCCGGAGGCGCCACCCGACTCGTCGTGGGTGTCGCCGTGCGCGAAGCCGTCGTTACCCACGAGGCCTGTATAGCGTCCCTGCGACGGCCATGACTGATTTGCGTAAATTATCCCCCACTCTATGAGGAAGTTGACTTTGTCACCCTGGATGCCGCCGGTAACGTTGCCGTCAAACGCACCGTTGACGCCGCCCGTGGCGTGCGCCGTTCCGCCTGCCACCGGCCCCGTGGAGTTGAAGCGCACCGTGTCCCCGGTGGATTGCTTGAGTGAAAAGGCGCCAGGAAAGCCCCACTGGCTGCAGGCCGGGGCAAGGGGGACCGTCGGACGCGAATGCGCGGGCGGTGAGAACGTGAACCACCCCAGCGCGGTTATCGCCGTTGCGGCGGCGAACAACTGGAATCTGTTCACCACGATGACGTGCGACATCGGAAACCCTTCCACCTCAACACCATTCGATATGGGATGCGCAATTCGGCAGGGGCAGAGAATCGGGCCCGCCGGCCTCTGACGTTAGAAGGCGTGCACGCGGGCGACCTAGAGTAATCGAACACTCTAATTTCGGTCGGCCCCAATTGACCGTCGCGCCGGAGGGTCAATACCGGCGCACGATGTGATCACCGGTCCGTTGCCGTACTCATTCTCTCTTGCGGCGAACGCCCCTGGTGGCGGGTCTCGTTTGATCACCACGCGGCTCCGGCCGGGGTAAAGTCAGGCCTCGCGGTAGCTAGCGGTCGGTTCCCGGTCCGGGAGAGGGGGACGACTGGTGTTGAATTGGCCATTCGTCGGCCGTGCCGAAGAGTTGCAGCGCGCATTGGACGTGCTTCAGACGCATTCTGAGTATCGCGGTGTTGTACTCATTGGTGGAGCGGGAGTGGGCAAGACAGCACTGGCCCATTTTCTGGCGGACGAGCTGAAATCCACTGGGCTGCATGAGCGATTCGTGCTCGGTACGAACACGGCGCGCGCTATCCCGTTGGCGGCTTTCGAGCGCTGGGTACCCGTGGCCGAAGCCCACGAGCCGGCGGTATTGCTGGCGGGCGCACACCGGGCGTTAGCGCGGGAGGAAGATCTGCTGATGGTCGTCGACGACGCCCATTTGCTTGATCGGTTGTCGGCGTTGCTGGTTCATCAAGTCGCCGCGAGTGGCATCGCAAAGATGGTTGTGACCATTCGATCCGGTCCCGAGATTCCCGACGCGGTGACAGCTCTGTGGAAAGAGCAGCACCTGATCCGCATCGACATCGAGCCGTTTACGCGCGCCCAGACTGGGGAGCTTGTCCGCACGGTGCTCGATGGAGTGATTTCAGACGCCGTGATCGACCAGCTGCATGAGCTCTCCGCCGGGATTGCGTTGGTACTGCGCGGTCTGCTGACCGCTGCGGTAGAAACTGGCAATCTGATTCAGCGTGGCGGGAAGTGGTACCTAAAGGGCCCGCTGCAGGTCGGAACGGACCTCAACGACCTCTTGGAGGCTCAGCTTCAAACCATGGCCGCTGACGAGTACGAGGTGGTCGAAGTCGTTGCCGCGGCCGAGGTGCTGGACTGGGGCATATTGCGGCAGTTGTGCGATACGGACGCAGTTGCTCGCGCGGAGCGCCGGGGAGCGATTCAGTTGGTCGCCGACGGATCGCACACGATTGCCCGACTCGCCCACCCGGTGTTGCGCGACGTGGTCATCAAACGCGGCGGCGTGGCGCGATCACGACATATCAACACCGCGCTGGTCGCGCACCTGTCGGAGGCTCTCCAGCGGGAGGGGTCACCGGGTGCGCGCGGTGCCCCAGTCGACGTCTGCGCCGAGATTCAGCTGGCGCGGTTGATGATTTGCAGCGATTTGACTCCCGACCTACATGTCATCACTCATGCCGCGGCGAGCGCGGTTACCATGTCGAATGTAATTCTGGGAGAACAGCTTGCGCTGTTTGCCTACGCGCACGGTGGGGGCCTGACCGCGGCGGTCGTTTTGGCGGAGGCGATGAGCTGGCAGGGCCGCGGTGACGAGGCAGAGTCGCTGCTCGCGACGTTCGATCCCGATGGCAGCGACGCGCTGGCAACGGTGCGTTGGGGTTGTACGAGAGCCGCCAACCTCTACTGGGCATGCGGGGACGTCGACGCGGCGCGGTCCGCGTTGAGCGTGGTTCGCGACCGCGTCGCGTCGCCGGCCATGCTCGGTTTGGTGACGGCGATGGAAGTATCTTTCGACTTCTTCGCCGGTCAGCTGACCCAGACGATCTCGGTGGGTTCGGCGGCGTGCGCGGCGCCGAACCAGGTCCCGTTGGCGATGGTATGGGTCGCGTCAGCCACCGCCGGCGCCTTGGCGCTGCGCGGCCGATTCAGGGAGGTGCCCGCCATCGCCCAGCGAGGTTTAGCCGCCGCGCAAAAATGTGAGTCCGGGCTACAGCGCTTCGCCATCGGCTTGGCAGAGGTGTTGGCGCTTACTGCCGCCGGAGACTTCGTTGCGGCCGACCAGGTTTGTGTCCGCTACCGCAAAATGACAGCCGGTGAAGCGCAAGCCAATTCGATCGTGGACGCCATGGCTGGGTGCGTCGATCTTGGCCGCGGCGCCTTGACCAAAGCGTGCGACCGACTGCACAGCGCGCTGTCGGTGATGGTCGAGTCGCTCCCGCGGGGTTGGGTCATGCTGGCCGCCGCCTGGCATGCCCAGGCCGAAGCAGCCCGCGGAAACACCGCCGCGGCGGCAGCGGCATTGGGCCAGGCCGAAGCCTCTGCCGGCCCCCAGGTGGCCGTGTTCTGGCCGGAACTTGAACTGGCGCGAGCATGGGAACGTGCCGCGGTTGGTGAAACCACCGTTGCCCGAACGCATGCGCAGCGGGCCGCGCAGTTGGCGCGCCGTGCCGAGATGCTGCCCGTCGAGGTGCGCGCGCTGCACACGGCGGTGCGATTCGGCGACCGTTCCGCATCCGCGCGACTTCGCGAACTCGCCGACCTGCTGGGCAATCCGATGGCTGAGATTGTCGCGACGCATGGCCGCGGTCTAGCCAACCACGACGGTGATCTCCTCGATGATGCCGCCGGGCGCTTCGAGAAGCTCGGAGCGATGGCGTTGGCCGCCGACGCCGCGGCCCACGCAGCTCGTGAACACGCTCGCGCCAACAGTCGGATCAAGGAATTAGAGTCCTCCACGCATGCCCATTGGTGCGCCAGCCAGTGCGGGCTGCACACGCCAGCCACCGCCGCCGTCGAACGGCCGCTTCCCATCACCGACCGAGAACGCGAGGTCGCCACACTGGTCGCCGCGGGCCTGTCCAGCCGCCAAATCGGCGAACGGCTCCACGTGTCCGCGCGCACCGTAGAGGGACACCTCTACCGCATCTTCACCAAACTCGGCATCGCGGATCGCGACGAACTCGCCCATCTGCTACGCACTCGTGCCACCAATTGATGCCGGAACTTCTGGCCATTTGCGAAACCTCGGTACGAAGCGCTCGCCATTGATCACCCGTCATCCGTAAGTCTATACTTACCGTTTGTGGCCACTTACCAACGCGGTGACGTGTGGCTGGCCCTGGCCGACGGGACGAGGCGGGCCATCGTGGAACGGCTGGCGCAGCACGGCCCCTCGGCTGTCGGCGAATTGGCTCGCGACCTGCCCGTCAGCAGGCCGGCGGTGTCACAACATCTCAAAGTGCTCAAGTCTGCGGGACTGGTGCGTGACCGCGCCGCCGGCACCCGTCGCGTCTACCAACTCGACCCGACGGGCCTGCAGGCATTGCGCGCCGATCTCGACCGGTTCTGGATGCAGGCGCTGGCCGGCTACGCCCAGAGGATCGACGAGAGTAAAGGAGAATCCCTGTGACGCAACGGGTTCCGAACGTTACGCAGCATGTCTTGGTCAACGCCCCCATCGAGCGGGCATTCGCCGTCTTCACCGAGCAATTCGGCGACTTCAAACCCCGGGAGCACAACCTGCTGGCGGTCCCGATCGCCGAGACGGTCTTCGAGCGCCGGGTGGGCGGGCACATCTACGACCGCGGTGTCGACGGCAGCGTGTGCCGCTGGGCGCGGGTCTTGGCCTACGAGCCACCCCGCCGCCTCGTGTTCACCTGGGATATCGGCCCCACCTGGCGACTGGAACCCGACCAGTCGAATACCAGTGAGGTCGAGGTGCGCTTCACCGCCGAGTCCGACGACCACACCCGGGTCGATCTCGAGCATCGCCACCTGGACCGCCACGGACCCGGATGGGAATCCGTCGCCGAGGGCGTCGACGGTGACGCGGGCTGGCCGCTGTACCTGGACCGCTATGCCCGCCTGCTGCTCGCGGGGGCCCCGCAATGACGGCCACCCTGATGAGCATGGCCCACGACGAGCGGGCCGACCTGGCGGATTTCCTGTCCACCCTGACGCCGCAGCAATGGGACGCCCCCAGCCTGTGCTCGAAGTGGACCGTGAAAGACGTTGTCGCGCATGTGGTCAGCTACGAAGAGCTCGGCCCGCTGGGGCTGCTGAAGCGCTTCGCCAAGGGCTGGGTCGTCCGGGCCAACCAGGTGGGTGTCGACGAATTCGCCGACCTGAGTGCCCGACAACTGCTCGACTTTCTGCGCGCTCATCTCCAACCACGCGGGCTGACAGCAGGTTTCGGCGGAATGATCGCGCTCGTCGACGGCACCATCCATCACCAAGACATCCGCCGCGCGCTGGGCCGGCCGCGCAGCGTTCCTGCCGATCGGCTCGAGCGGGTCCTCGGCCTGGTGCCGGGCAACCCCAGGCTCGGCGCCGGCCGCCGGATCAGGGGCCTGCGCCTGCGCGCCACCGACGTCGACTGGGAACACGGCCACGGGCCGGAAGTCGCCGGGCCCGGTGAGGCGCTGCTGATGGCGATGTCCGGCCGCCCCGCGGCGCTCGCCGACCTCGCCGGCCCGGGCCTGGACACACTGGCCACCCGACTCCCCCGCTGAGGTCGCGCGGCCCCGCGCGGCCCCGCGTCCTCAGCGGACAAAGCAGCTTCGCTTACGATCGAGCCTCGTGCCCCACGACGATGATCAGCGTTCGCAGCGGATCCCTCGCTTGGTGGCAGTCGTCGCGGGCCTCGTGGGTCTGCTGTTGTGCGTGCTGGTCCCGTTGCTCCCGGTGAAACAGACCACCGCGACGGTGCTGTGGCCGCAGGGCACCGAGGACGGCCACGTCACCCAGATCACCGCGCCCCTGGTGTCCGGGGCGCCGCGCGCGCTGGACATCTCCATCCCGTGCGCGGCGATCGCCACCCTGCCCGCCGGCGGCGGCCTGGTGGTCTCCACCCTCCCCGCCGGCGGGATGGACGCCGGCAAGAACGGGCTGTTCGTGCGCGCGGACAAGGACCTGGTGGTCGTGGCCTTCCGCGACACCGTGGCCGCGGCGGCGCCGCGCCCGGCGGTCGCCGGCGGGGCCTGCAGCGTGCTGCACGCCTGGGCCGACGCGGGCGCCGCGGGCGCGGAGTTCGTCGGCATGCCCGGCGCCTCCGGGATACTGCCCTCGGAAAAGAAGCCTCAGGTCGGCGGGATCTTCACGGACCTGAAGGTGCTCGCCCAGCCCGGGCTGTCGGCCCGCGTCGACATCGACACCCGGTTCATCACGGCCCCGACCGCCCTCAAACAGCTCGCCATGGGCGTGGGCGCGCTGGCCGTCCTGACGGCCGTCATCGCGCTGGCCGCGCTCGACCGCCGCAGTCGGGGCGGCGGCACGCTGGTCAACTGGCGGTCCCCGATCGCCTGGCTCTCCCGGTACCGTCCCCGTGCGCGCTGGAATTCCTGGCGGCGCGTCGGCATCGCCACCTGGATCGCCGACGCCGGAGTGATCGCGACGCTGCTGCTCTGGCACGTCATCGGGGCCACCTCGTCCGACGACGGCTACAACCTGACCATCGCCCGCGTCGCCCCGAAGGCCGGCTACATCGCCGACTACTACCGCTACTTCGGCACGACTGACGCACCGTTCGACTGGTACCTGGGCCTGCTGTCCAGGCTGGCGTCGGTGAGCACCGCCGGCGTGTGGATGCGGCTGCCGGCCACGCTGGCCGGCATGGCCTGCTGGCTGGTGATCAGCCACTTGATCCTGCGCAGGCTGGGGCCCGGCCGGGGCGGCCTGGCGGCCAACCGGGTGGCCGTCTTCACCGCGGGCGCGGTGTTTCTGGCCGCCTGGCTGCCGTTCAACAACGGTCTGCGGCCCGAGCCGCTGATCGCCCTCGGCGTGCTGATCACCTGGATCCTGGTCGAACGCGCGATTGCGCTGCAGCACCTGGCCCCGGCCGCCGTCGCCATCTTCGTCGCGCTGCTCACCGCGACGCTGGCGCCGCAGGGACTGATCGCCGTCGCGGCGCTGCTGACCGGGGCGCGGGCCGTCGCCCAGACGATACGGCGGCGCCGGGCGACCGACGGGCTGCTCGCTCCGCTGGCGGTGCTGGGGGCGTCGCTGTCGCTGATCACCGTCGTGGTGTTCCGCAGTCAGACGCTGGCGACCGTCGCCGAGTCTGCACGCATCAAATACAAGGTCGGGCCGACCATCGCCTGGTACCAGGACTGGCTTCGCTACTACTTCCTCACGGTGGAGTCCAACCCCGACGGCTCGATGGCGAGGCGATTCGCGGTCCTGGTGCTGTTGCTGTGCCTGTTCGGGATGCTGGTCATCCTGCTGCGCCGGGGCGGGGTGCCCGGGGTGGCCAGCGGCCCGGCCTGGCGGTTGATCGGCACCACGGCCGTCGGCCTGTTGCTGTTGACGTTCACCCCGACGAAGTGGGCGGTCCAGTTCGGCGCCTTCGCCGGACTGGCCGGGGCGCTGGGCGCGGTCACCGCGTTCGCCCTGGCACGGATCGGCCTGCACAACCGCCGCAACCTGACGCTGTACGTCACGGCCCTGCTGTTCGTGCTGGCGGTCGCGACCTCCGGCATCAACGGCTGGTTCTACGTCGGCAACTACGGGGTGCCGTGGTACGACATCCAGCCGGTCGTCGCCAGCCACCCCGTGACGTCGATGTTCTTGACGCTGTCCATCCTCACCGGCCTGCTGGCCGCCTGGCAGCACTTCCGCATGGACTACGCCGGGCACACCGAGGTCAAGGACAGCCGGCGCAACCGGGTGCTGGCGTCGACCCCGCTGCTGGTGGTCGCGACCATCATGGTGGTCGGCGAAGTCGCCTCGCTGACCAAGGGCGCGGTGTTTCGCTACCCCCTCTACACCACCGGCAAGGCCAACCTGGCCGCCATCAGTTCGGGGCTGTCGCCCGCCAGCTGCGCGATGGCCGACGCCGTGCTGACCGAGCCCGACCCCAACGCCGGCATGCTGCAGCCGGCGCCCGGGCAGACCTTCGGCCCGGACGGCCCGCTCGGCGGCGCCAACCCGGTCGGCTTCAAACCCGACGGCGTCGGCGATGACCTGAGGTCCTACCCGGTGGTCACCAAGCCGGGAGTGGTGAATTCCGACGCGTCACCGAACAAGCCGAACGCCGCCATGAGTGACTCCGCGGGCACCGCCGGCGGGAAGGGTCCCGCCGGTGTCAACGGCTCGCACGCGGCGCTGCCGTTCGGCCTCGACCCGGCCCGCACCCCGGTGATGGGCAGCTACGGCGAGAACTCGCTGGCCGCCACCGCGACCTCGGCCTGGTACCAGCTGCCTCCACGCACCCCGGACCGCCCGATCGTCGTGGTTTCGGCGTCGGGTGCCATCTGGTCGTACAAGGAAGACGGCACCTTCACCTACGGGCAGTCGCTGAAGTTGCAGTGGGGCGTCGCCCGCCCCGACGGCAGCACCCAGCCGCTCGCGGAGGTGCAGCCGATCGACATCGGGCCCGAGCCGGCGTGGCGCAATCTGCGGTTCCCGCTGACCTGGGCGCCGCCCGAGGCGAACGTGGCGCGCATCGTCGCCTACGACCCGAACCTGAGTTCGGATCAGTGGTTCGCGTTCACGCCGCCGCGGGTCCCGGTGCTGCGGACCCTGCAGCAATTGATGGGATCGCGGACACCGGTGCTGATGGACATCGCGACCGCCGCGAACTTCCCGTGCCAGCGGCCGTTCTCCGAACACCTCGGCGTTGCCGAACTCCCGCAGTACCGCATCCTGCCCGACCACAAACAAACGGCGTCGTCGTCGAACGGGTGGCAGGCCGGTGAGGCCGGCGGGCCGTTCCTGTTCCTGCAGACCATGCTGCGCACCTCGACGGTCGCGACGTATCTGCGGGGCGACTGGTACCGGGACTGGGGATCCGTGGAGCAGTACGTCCGGTTGGTGCCGGCTGATCAGGCGCCGGACGCCGTTATCGAACAGGGTGTGATGACAGTGCACGGCTGGAGCCGGCAGGGACCGATTCGGGCACTCCCATGACCGTCACGACCGTCAAGAACGTGCGGGTGACGCGCTGGGTGGCGACCATCGCCGGCCTGGTCGGCTTCGTGTTGTCGGTTGCCACCCCGCTGTTGCCCGTCGTGCAGACCACCGCGACCCTGAATTGGCCACAGAGCGGTCAACTGAATAGCGTTACCGCCCCGCTGATTTCGCTCACCCCGGTCGACGTGACGGCAACCGTGCCCTGTTCTGCCGTGCGTGCCCTGCCACCGGAGGGCGGAGTGGTGCTGAGTACGGCACCCAAAAAGGGCAAGGACGCCGCGCTGAACGCGTTGTTCGTTGTCGTCAACGGCAAGCGCGTGGACGTCACCGACCGCAATGTGGTGATCGCCAGCGCGCCCCGTGACCAGGTCGCGTCCCCGCAATGTCAGCGCATCGAGATCACCTCGACAAAAGCCGGCGCCTTCGCCACCTTCGTCGGACTGAATGACCCGGCGGGCAAACCCATCAGCGGCGGTTTCCCCGACCCGAACCTGCGGCCACAGATCGTGGGGGTGTTCACCGACCTGACCGGCCCCGCGCCACCGGATCTGAAGCTGTCGGCCACCATCGACACCCGGTTCTCCACCACCCCAACGACTTTGAAGCTGGTCGCGATGGTGGTGGCGATCGTGTCCACTATCGTTGCGCTGATCGCGCTATGGCGCCTCGACCAGCTGGACGGTCACCGGATGCGCCGGCTCATCCCCGCGAACTGGCGCACCTTCACCCTGGCTGACGTCACGGTGATCTCAGGTTTCGTGCTCTGGCACGTGATCGGGGCCAACTCGTCCGACGACGGCTACATCCTTGGGATGGCCCGGGTCGCGGACCATGCGGGCTACATGTCGAACTACTTCCGCTGGTTCGGCAGTCCGGAGGACCCCTTCGGCTGGTACTACAACCTGCTGGCGCTGATGACCCACGTCAGCGATGCCAGCCTGTGGATGCGGTTGCCGGATCTGATCGCGGGAATCGTGTGCTGGCTGCTGCTTTCGCGTGAGGTGCTGCCCCGGCTGGGGCCCGCGGTCGCCCGCAGCAAGGCGGCGAACTGGGCGGCGGGCATGGTCCTGCTGACCGCATGGATGCCGTTTGACAACGGTTTGCGACCCGAGCCGATCATCGCCGTCGGGTCGCTGATCACCTATGTGCTGATCGAGCGCTCCATGCGCTACAGCCGGCTGACGCCGGCGGCGTTGGCGGTCGTCACCGCGGCCTTCACGCTCGGCGTCCAGCCCACCGGCCTGATCGCGGTGGCCGCGCTGATCGCCGGTGGACGCCCGATCCTGCGCATTCTGGTCCGCCGCCATCGGCTGGTCGGCACCTGGCCGCTGGTGGCGCCCATGCTGGCCGCCGGCACGGTCATCCTGACCGTGGTGTTCGCCGACCAGACGCTGTCAACGGTGTTGGAAGCCACCAGGATTCGCACCGACATCGGGCCCAGCCAGGCCTGGTACACCGAGAACCTGCGCTACTACTACCTGATTCTGCCCACCGTCGACGGATCGCTCTCGCGCCGCTTCGGCTTCCTGATCACCGCGCTGTGCTTGTTCACGGCCGTGTTCATCATGTTGCGGCGCAAGCGAGTTCCCGGTGTGGCCCGCGGGCCGGCGTGGCGGCTGATGGGCGTCATCTTCGGCACCATGTTCTTCCTGATGTTCACGCCCACCAAGTGGGTGCACCACTTCGGGCTGTTCGCGGCGGTGGGCGCCGCGATGGCCGCGCTGACGACGGTGCTGGTGTCGCATGAGGTGCTGCGCTGGTCGCGCAACCGGATGGCCTTCCTGGCGGCGGTGCTTTTCATTTTGGCGCTGTGCTTTGCCACCACCAACGGCTGGTGGTACGTCTCCAGCTATGGCGTGCCGTTCAACAGCAGCATGCCGAAAATCGGCGGAATCACGATCAGCACAATCTTTTTCGCATTATTCGCAATCGCCGCCCTATGGGCGATGTACCTGCACTTCGCATCCAGGAGCCGCGGGGAGGGACGGTTGGCGCGGCTGGTGACGGCGGCGCCCATCCCCGTCGCAGCGGGATTCATGGCGGTGGTGTTCGTCGCGTCGATGACGGCCGGCATCGTGCGCCAGTACCCCACCTACTCCAACGCCTGGGACAACTTGCGGGAATTCAGCGGCGGTTGCGGGCTGGCCGACGACGTGCTCGTCGAGCCGGACAGCAACGCCGGCTTCATGGCTGCCCTGCCCGACAATTACGGCCCGCTGGGCCCGCTGGGTGGTGTCAACCCGACCGGGTTCACCCCCAACGGGGTACCGGATCGCACGCTCGCGGAGTCGGTCAAGGAGACGTCGGTGCCGCAGCCCGGAACCGACTACGACTGGGATGCGCCGACCAAGCTGAGCACGCCGGGCATCAACGGGTCGACGGTGCCGCTGCCGTACGGCCTCAACCCCGATCAGGTCCCGCTGGCGGGCAGCTACACCAGCGGCGCGCAACAGCAGAGCAAGCTGACCTCGGCGTGGTACCAGCTGCCGAAGCCCGACGCCGGACACCCGCTGGTGGTGGTGACCGCCGCCGGCACGATTGCCGGCAACAGCATCCTGCACCACCACACCAACGGGCAGACCGTGGAATTGGAATTCGGCAAGCCCGGTCCCGGCGGCGCCGTGCTTCCGGCCGGGCGCCTGGTGCCTTACGACCTGTACGGCGAGCAACCCAAGGTATGGCGGAACCTGCGCTTCGCGCGCTCCCAGATGCCCGCCGACGCCGTCGCGGTGCGGGTGGTTGCCGAGGACCTGTCCCTCACGCCGGACGACTGGATCGCCCTGACCCCGCCGCGCGTGCCGGAGCTGCGCTCGTTGCAGGAGTACATCGGCTCGACGCAGCCGGTGCTGATGGACTGGGCGGTCGGACTGGCCTTCCCTTGCCAGCAGCCGATGCTGCACGTCAACGGCGTCACCGAGATCCCCAAGTTCCGGATCACTCCGGACTACAACGCCAAGAAGCAGGACACCGACACCTGGCAGGACGGGGTCAACGGCGGTCTGCTGGGGATCACCGATCTGCTACTGCGTGCTCATGTGATGTCGACCTACCTGTCCCACGACTGGGGCCGCGACTGGGGATCGCTGCGCAAACTCGACACCATCGCCGATGCCCAACCTGCACGGCTCGATCTCGGCACCGCGACCCGCAGCGGGTGGTGGTCCCCCGGGCCGATCCGCATTAAGCCTTAACCGCTTTATAAAGGCTTCGCCTTTAATTGGTCAGCCGCCAAATAGCTGCCCAAATTAACGGTCGAGTAATTGTCCGCAATGGGTTTAATTTCGCCGATTTCGGGTCAATACTTATTCCGCTGTGATCCACTTCACGCGGACAAAATAGGTGGCCCCCATGCACGCGCTGACACGACTCGGAACATGTGCGGCGGTGATCACCGTGGTGATCACCCCGGCGGCGGCGTTCGAAATCACCAAGGCGGCTGCCGAGGGCGGCACCACGGTAGCCCTGGACAACTACTACCGGCGCTGCGATTTCAGCCGCGTCGGCGTCGCCCCCAAGGTGCCCCGCCCCGGGCTGGCCACCGGTTCGGCCCTGATCCATACCTCCGGGTCAAAAGCGGTCGCCGAGGTGCACCTGTACGACGAGCCCGAGCCGGGCACCCACTTCGACGTCGGACTCATCCAGATGCCGCGGCCGTCATCGAGTCCCTGCGGGCCGGGTGATCCGGGCACCGCCTTCTCCGGCATGGACATCGACCCGGCGGGCAACGGAACAGCGAGCGTGCAAGACACCATTCGGCCCGGCACCACGGGCGTGTGGGTGATTATCGAGCGAGCCAACCCGAACTCGCAGAATCCGGCGGAGTTTTACACGTCGGAGTTCGTGGCACCGGTATAAGCCTCCGTCCCTGCGAGGGAGTGCCATAAGTCCCTATCTCGACGCCGCGGTCAAGTGCTCCGATAAAGGGGATCGCCGAATGACCGGCGCCACATGAGAGGTACGGCAATGAACGCTCCACAACAGCCGCAGACCACGACACGCTTCTTCGCCCGCGTGCTCGGTCCCTTCCTCGTCATTGTCGATGTGACGGCGGTGGCGCGCGCGTCCGACATGCAATCGCTGCTGTCGCAGTTCGAGGCGAACTCGATGTGGACCTTCGTCACCGGCGCCTTCGTCTTGTTGCTCGGCCTGACCATTGTCGCCGCTCACCAGAGCTGGCGCGGCGCCGCGGCGGCCATCGTTTCCCTGCTCGGCTGGCTGATCGTGCTGCGCGGCCTGTTGCTGCTGGCCTTCCCCAAGTTCTTCGCCTCGCTGGCCAACGACATGATCGGCGCGCAAGCCTGGTGGATAGCGGCGTGCGTCGTCTTCGCCCTCGTCGGTGTGTACCTGACCTACGTCGGCTGGGCACCGGCACCGACGCGGCCGAAGTCGCAGGCCGCCGCGGCCAGCCCGGATCTGCCGCGAGCCGCGTGAGCGACACCGGGTCTACGCCGAACCGGCCGACGCAGCGCGAAGGCTCGGAGGAACTCACCGGCGACATCGGCACCGCGATACCGGCCGAGTTCGACGCGCCGGCAACCGCCGCCGCCGCGGCGCTCGAGGACACACCGACACTGAGCCCGGGCTCCGCGCTGCTCGTCGTCACGCGCGGGCCCAATGCCGGCTCGCGGTTCACCTTGACCCAACCCGTCATGTCGGCGGGCCGACATCCGGAAAGCGACATCTACCTCGACGACATCACCGTCAGCCGTCGGCACGCCGAATTGCGTAGCGAGGGTGGCCAATTCCGCATCGTCGACGTGGGCAGCATGAACCGCACCTATCTCAACCGGGAGCCCGTCGACTCGGCGGTGCTGGCGAACGGTGACGAAATCCAGATCGGCAGGGTACGTCTGGTTTTCGTCACGGGCGCGTAGCGTCACTCCCATGAGCGACTACGCCGTAGAGGCGGTGGACAGGCTGCCCTTCTCCACCGAAGAGAAATCGCGGCGCTACCAAACCGAAAACTACCGCGGGGCCGTGGGTCTCAACTGGTATCGCACCGATCCCACCCTGCAGTTCACCATGGCCTACTACCTGCAGCCGGACGAACTGGCGGTCGTAGAGCCGCATCTGGTGCGCATGGGCGAGCTGATGGGCGGCCCGGTCGCGCGATGGGCGGAGGAGACCGACCACAACCCGCCCCGGCTGGAGCGGTACGACCGCTGGGGACACGACGTCAGCCAGGTCGTCATGCCGGCCTCCTTCACCCAGTCCAAGCGCGCGGTCCTGGATGCCCAGCAGGCCCTGCGCGACGACGCGCGCGCCGCCAAGGTGAGCTCGGGCCTGGGCCTGTTCGCGTCCAACTATCTGCTCAACCAGGCCGATATCGGGATGGGCTGCGCGCTGGGTACCGGCGGCGGCATGGTCCAGTCGCTGGTGTCCGCCTACGCGCCGGCCGACGTGCGTGAGCACGTGCTGGCCAAGTTCGCCTCGGGCGAGTGGGCGGGCGAGACGGCGCAACTGCTGACCGAACGCACCGGCGGCTCTGACCTGGGCGCGCTCGAGACGACGGCGACCCGCGCTGGGGACGCGTGGATTCTCAACGGCTTCAAGTGGTTTGCGTCCAACTGCGGTGGCGAGGCGTTCGTCGTGATGGCCAAGCCGGAGGGCGCGCCCGACTCATCGCGGGGCATCGCCAACTTCCTGGTGCTGCGCACCCGCCGCGACGGGTCGCGCAACGGGGTGCGGGTGCGCCGCCTGAAGGACAAGCTCGGCACCCGATCGGTGGCCTCCGGTGAGGTGGAATTCGTTGACGCCGAGGCGTTTCTGCTGTCCGGGGAGCCCACCGGCGAGGCGGGACCGTCGGACGGCAAGGGGCTGGGCCGCATGATGGAGCTGACCAACGCCGCGCGCCTCGGCATCGCCCTGTTCGGGCTCGGCAACGCGCGCCGCGCCCTGGTCGAGTCGCTGTGTTACGCCCGGCGGCGGCAGGCGTTCGGCGGCGGGCTCATCGACAAGCCGCTGATGCGGCGCAAGCTCGCCGAGCTGGTCGTCGACGTCGAAGCCGCGCAGGCGATGGTTTTCGACGGCACCGGCGCCACCAACCATCGCCAGCCCCGCAGCATGCGGCAGCGCATCGCCGTGCCGGTCACCAAGCTCAAGGTCTGCCGGCTCGGGATCACCGCCGCATCCGACGCGATCGAAATCCACGGCGGCAACGGCTATATCGAGACCTGGCCGGTGGCGCGGCTGCTGCGCGACGCGCAGGTGAACACCATCTGGGAGGGGCCCGACAACATCCTCTGCCTGGATGTGCGGCGCGGCATCGAGCAGACCCGGGCCCATGAGCCGTTGTTGGCGCGGCTGCGCGACGCGGTGTCGGTTTCCGATGACGACGACACCACCCGGCTGGTCGCGGGGCGCATCGAGGACCTGGACGCGGCGATCACGGCATGGTCCAAACTGGACCGCGACATTGCCGAGGCGCGGCTGTTCCCGCTAACCCAATTCATGGGCGACGTGTACGCCGCGGCGCTGCTCACCGAGCAGGCCGCCTGGGAGCGCGCCACCCGAGGCGGGGAGCGCAAGGCGCTGGTCGCCCAGCTCTACGCGCAGCGGTATCTCGCCGACCGCGGGGCGTTGCGCGGCATCGACGCCGACTGCGACGAGGCGTTGGAGCGGTTCGACGAACTGATCGACGGCGCGCTCACGGGCTAACAACCGCGCGAGCAGTCGAAAAATCGCTCGCGGTGAAACTAGACCGGGATCAGCCCGTGCTTACGCGCCGTGCGGAACCACAACTGCTTGTCCCGCAACAGCTTCAGCGACTTGCGCAGCAGCAGCCGCGTCTGGTGCGGGTCGATGACCGCGTCGATGAAGCCGCGTTCGGCGGCGGTCCACGGGATCGCCATGTTGAGGTTGTAGCCCTCGATGAAGTCCTTCTTGATCTGCTGCGCCTCGGGCGTCGTCGGGTCGGGGAAACGCTTCATCAGCAGCTGCGCGGCGCCCTCGGCGCCGATCACCGCGATGCGCGCGGTGGGCCAGGCGAAATTGAAGTCGGACGTCAGCTGCCGGGATCCCATCACGGCGTAGGCGCCACCGTATGACTTGCGCACGGTGATCGTCACCTTCGGCACGTCCGCCTCGACCACCGAGTAGAGGAACCGGCCGCCGCGCTTGATGATGCCCCTCTTCTCCTCCTCGGCGCCCGGCAGGAAGCCCGGGGTGTCCACCACGAACACCAGCGGGATGTTGAACGCGTCGCAGAACCGGATGAACCGCGCGGCCTTGTCGGAGGCCTCGTTGTCGATCGACCCGGCCAGGTACATGGGCTGGTTGGCGATGACGCCGACCGGGCGCCCGTCGACCCGCGCGTACCCGGTGATGATGGCCGGACCGTGCTGCGCGGCGACCTCGAGGAAGTCCCCGTCGTCGAAGATGCGCAGCAGGATCTCGTGCATGTCGTAGGCCGCATTGTCGGAGTCCGGCACGATCCCGTCGAGCTCCAGGTCGGTCGGCGTGACCTCCGGCTCCAGCCCGGGGTTGACGATCGGCGGATTGTCGAAGCAATTGGACGGCAGGAAGGACAGGAAGTCACGCACATACTGGAACGCTTCGGCCTCGGAATCCACCACCTGGTGGATGTTGCCGTAGCGGGCCTGCGCATCGGAGCCGCCCAGCTCGTCGAGGGTGACGTCCTCGCCGGTGACCTCCCTGATGACGTCGGGACCGGTGACGAAGAAGTAACCCTGGTCGCGCACCGAGACGAGCAGATCGTCTTGGATCGGCGAATACACCGCTCCCCCAGCGCATTTACCGAAGATGAGGGAGATCTGCGGCACCAGACCGGACAGCGCCTCGTGGCGGCGGCCCAGCTCGGCGTACCACGCCAGCGAGGTGACCGCGTCCTGAATCCGGGCGCCACCCGAGTCCTGGATGCCGACGATCGGGCATCCGACCATCGCGCACCACTCCATCAGCCGCGCGACCTTGCGGCCGAACATCTCGCCCACCGTGCCCTGAAACACCGTCTGGTCGTGGGAGAACACCCCGACCGGCCGGCCGTCGATCATGGCGTGCCCAGTGACGCAGCCGTCACCGTAGAGCGCGTTCGGGTCGTTCGGCGTCTTGGCCAGCGCCCCGACCTCGAGGAAGGTACCCGGATCGACCAGCGCGTGAATGCGGGCGCGGGCACTGGGAATGCCCTTCTTGTCGCGCTTGGCGACCGCCTTCTCACCGCCCGGCTCCTTGGCCAATTCCAGACGAACGTGCAGCTCGGCCAGTTTTTCGGCTGTCGTGTGAGCGCGAGAAGGCTCCGCACCGGTCACTACTTGCCCACCTCACTCGTCCGGCGGCGCCCCGCCTCGATGTTCTGCTCGATCTCGTTCAAGGCCTCGGTCATGTGTGCGCCCACCTTGGCGATGATCGGCTCGTCGATGGCCTGGATGTGCTCGCCACCGATCGGCACGACCTCGAGGTCGGCCACGTACTCGCCCCAGCCGCCGTCCGGCTGACGAACGGCATAGCGCGGCTCGAACATGATCGCGTCGTCATGGTAGCGATCGGCCATGTAGAGGGTGACATGCCCGTCGTACGGCTGGATCTGGGCGGTGTCGATGGCCCGGTTGTCCAGGTACGACGTGCGCTGGTGCTCGATGATCCCGGCCGGGATCTGCACACCGCTCTGGCTGACCGCCTCGAGCACGAACCGGATCTGGCCCTCGTCATCGAGCTCCTCGAGCTGCTCGTACGGGATCTCCGGGACGGTGACGTTGAACGTCTTCTCGGCGAACCGGGCGTAGCGGTCCCAGCGCTTGCGGATCTCCTCCTTGGTCTGCGGGACCTCTTCGCCCGCGCGGACCGCGTCGATCAGCCCGACCCACCGGACGTCCTTGCCGAGCCGCTTGAGCCCGATCGCGCACGCATAGGCGAGGACTCCGCCCAGCGACCAGCCGGCCAGGATGTACGGCCCGTCGCCCTGCAGCTCGATCAGCTTCGGAACGTATTGCGCCGCACGCTCTTCGATCGACCCCTCGACCCGCTCGAAGCCGTACATCGGGGTGTCGGACGGCAACCGGTTCAGGAGCGGCTCGTAGACGACCGTCGAGCCGCCGGCCGGGTGGAACACGAACACCGGCGGCTTGGTGCCGCCCTCGGGCCGCGGCCGCAGCGTGCGGACGAACCCGTCGATCACGCCGGCCTCCAGGTACTCCCGCACCTTCTCGGCCAGCGCCTCGATGTTCTCCGACGTCACCACGTCCTCGACGCTGATCGGACCCTCGGCGCGCTCGGACAGGCGCTGCGCCATCTTGGCGGCCTGCTCGTCGTCCAGCTTGGGCAGCGGAGTGAAGATGCCGCCCGGGGACTTGCCGGTGACGATCGCCCACGTGGCGAACGTGACCCGCTCGGCCGCATCGCGCGGCGGCACGTCGGAGTTGAGCGCCGCGGCGACCGCCTGCTGGTTCAGCGCTCCCCCGCCAGCGGGAGGTGCCCCCACGCCGGCCCCGGCCAGGTTCGGTTTGGGCTGCGCGGCCCCATTGACCTCGGCGCCCTTGGGCCCCGACGGGTCCGTGGGCGGGGGCGGGAGGGGAACGTCCGACCCCGGCGGCGGCGCTTGTTGGGTCTCCGGCTCCGCCTGCGGGTCGGGCGCCGGCGCCGTCACCGTGGCCGGCGTCGCGCCGCTCACCATCTCCGCCTGCATCCGGGCGATCTCCTCGGCCGACTGCGTCTGCTGGTACTCGTGCAGCTGCTCGACCTCGTCGCGGTGCTCGACCGCGTACTCGATCAGCTTCTCCACGTTGTAGAGGTTGGCGTCGCGCACCGCGGCCAACTGGATCGGCGGCAGGTCGAAGTCGTATTCGACGCGGTTCTTGATGCGCACCGCCATCAGCGAGTCCAGGCCCAGCTCGATCAGCGGCACCTCCCACGGCAGGTCCTCGGGCTCGTAACCCATGGCCGAGCCGACGATCAGGCCCAGGCGCTCGGCGATGGTCTCGCCCGAGTCCGGCGACCACTTGCCCATGCTGGCCGAGAAGTACCGGTTGGTCAGGCTGTCCGTCAGGGTCTCGGCATCCGCCTCCTCGGCGGGCGCCTCCGGCACGGCCGCTGCCCCGTTGGACCCGGCCGTGATCGCCGCTCCGGCGCCGACCGCGACCGGCAACGCGACGCCGGCTTCCCCGGCCCGGGTCACCAGGGCGTCGTAGACCAACGTGAAGGACTCCTCGATGCGGGCGTGCACCTGCACCGCGGCACCGCCGGGGTGCCGGGTCAGCGTCGTCACCAGGCGGGCGCCCTCGCCGGGAACCGCACGCTGCTCGGCGGCCGCGAGCTGCGTGTCCGGAAGCACCTCGGCCGCAGCAGTTTTCACCAAGGCGGCGAGATCCGTCGCACCGCGGGGGTGGAACTCCCAGACGTGGCGGCCGTCGGGCAGCGCGACATGGTTACCCGGCATGAGCGCCGAGCTGCCGCCGTGCGCGAAGTGCACGTCCAGCCAGTGCTCCTTGCGCTTGAACCGGGTCGGCGGGATGTTCGCGTAGTCCGCCGGCCCGCCGGCGCGGGTGAACAGCGTCCAGATGTTGAGGTCGTGGCCGTAGACGTAGAGCTGCGCCATGGTCGAGATCATCGACTCGACCTCGTCCTGCTTGCGGGCCAGCGTCGGGATCAGCTGGGCGTCGTGCAGCCCCGCCGCAGCCGTCGTCAGGCCCACCTGCATCAGCGCCACCGGGTTGGGTGCCAGCTCCACGAAGGTGGTGTGGCCACTGTCGACGGCATTGCGGACGCCGTGCGTGAAGTAGACGCTGTGGCGCAGGCCCTTCTTCCAGTAGTCGACGTCGTGGATCGGCTCGCCGCCGGGCTTGATGTAGCTGCCCTCGTGCACCGTCGAGTAGATCCCGACCGTCGGGCTCGTCGCCTTGATGCCTTGCAGCTCCGCGGCGAGCTCGCCGAGCAGCGGGTCCATCTGCTGGGTGTGGCTGGCGCCCTTGGTCTGGAACTTGCGGGCGAACTTGCCCTCGGATTCCGCGCGGGCGATGATCGCGTCCACCTGCTCGGGCGGACCGCCGATGACGGTCTGGGTGGGGGCGGCGTAGACGCACACCTCCAGGTCCGGGAAGTCGGAGAACACCGTCTTGATCTCGTCGGCGGAGTACTCCACCAGCGCCATCAGCCGGATGTATTCGCCGAACAGCATCGCCTCGCCCTCACCCATCAGGTGCGAGCGGGAGCAGATGGTCCGGGTGGCGTCGCGCAGCGACAAGCCGCCGGCGAAGTACGCCGAGGCGGCCTCGCCCAGCGACTGGCCAACCACCGCGGCGGGTTTGGCGCCGTGGTGCTTGAGCAGCTCGCCCAGCGCGATCTGGATCGCGAAGATGGTGACCTGGGTGGTCTCGATGCCGTAGTCCTGCGAGTCGTCGAGGATCAGCTCGAGCACCGAGTAGCCCAGCTCATCCTGGATCAGCGCGTCGACCTTCTCGATCCACTCGGCGAAGACCTCGTTGCGCAGGTACAGGCTCTTGCCCATCTTGCGGTGCTGCGCGCCGAACCCGGCCAGCACCCACACCGGGCCGTTCGTCACCGGTCCGTCGACGCTGAACACGCCCGGCCGCTGCTTGCCCTCGGCCACCGCGCGCAGGCCCTTGACGGCCTCCTCGTGGTCGTGCGCCAGCACCACCGCGCGGGAACGGCCGTGGTTGCGCCGCGACAGCGCCCGCCCGATCGATTCCAGCGACGACGCCTGACCCTCCGGGCTTTCCATCCAATCCGCCAGCTCGGCGGCCGCCGCCTTCTTGCGCGAGGTCAAGAACGCGGACACGACGAGCGGGATCAGGGGCTTGGTCGGCTCCGCGGCCTCCTGCGCCGCAAGCTCTTCCAGCGCGATCTCCTTGAGCCGCAACGCCTCCTCGGTGACGCCCGGCAGCTCGTACTCTTCGTCCTCGGCCGCCTCGACATCCGGGATGATGTTGCCGAAGTCGTCGAACCGCAGCGCGTGGCCCTCCATAGTGGGGGCCTCAGCGGTCTCGGCGACAGCCTGCGGTTCGGGTTCGGGTTCGGGCTCACGCTCGATGACGTCACGCGGCAAGACCTCGCGCACCACCAGGTGCGCGTTGGCCCCGCCGAAGCCGAAGCTGGACACGCCGGCCAGCGCGTAGCCGCCGTAACGCGGCCAGTCGGTCGCCTGGTCGATCACCTTCAGGTGCATCGCGTCGAAATCGATGTAGGGGCTGGGCCCGGCGAAGTTGATCGACGGCGGCAGCTTGTCGTGCTGCAGGGCCAGCACCACTTTGGCCATGCTGGCCGCGCCGGCCGCCGACTCCAGGTGGCCCACATTGGTTTTCACCGCGCCCAGCAGCGCAGGGCGGTCGGCGGGACGGCCCCGGCCGACGACGCGGCCCAGCGCCTCGGCCTCGATCGGGTCGCCGAGCACGGTCCCGGTGCCGTGCGCCTCGATGTAGTCGACGTTGCGCGGGTCGATGCCGGCGTCCTTGTAGGCCCGGCGCAGCACGTCGGCCTGCGCGTCCTGATTGGGCGCGATCAGGCCGTTGGACCGGCCGTCGTGGTTGACCGCGCTGCCCGCGATCACGGCGAGGATCTGGTCACCGTCGCGGCGGGCGTCGTCGACCCGCTTGAGCACCAGCATCCCGCCACCCTCGGAGCGGGTGTAACCGTCGGCGTCCGAGGAGAACGACTTGATCCGGCCGTCGGGGGACAAGACCTGGCCGATCTCGTCGAAACCGAGCGTCACCACGGGCGTGATCAGCGCGTTGACGCCACCGGCGACCGCGACGTCGGCCTCGCCGTTGCGCAGGCCCTGCACTGCCTGGTGGATGGCCACCAGCGAGCTCGAGCACGCGGTGTCGACGGCGACCGACGGGCCGCGGAAGTCATAGAAATAGGAGACCCGGTTGGCGATGATCGACGTCGCGGTGCCGGTGATGGCGTAGGGGTGCGCGACGGTCGGGTCGGATACCGCCAGGAAGCTGTAGTCGTTGTTGGAGACGCCGACGTAAACGCCGACGGACCGTCCGCGCAGGCTCGATGCCGGGATGTGCGCCTGCTCGAGCGCCTCCCAGGTCAGCTCCAGCGCCATCCGCTGCTGCGGGTCGATGTTGTCGGCTTCGGTCTTGGCCACCGCGAAGAACTCGGAGTCGAAACCCTTGATGTCCTTCAGGTAGCCGCCGCGGGTGCGGGCCTTCGCCATCCGCTCGGCCAGCCGCGGCTCCTCCAGGAACTCCTCCCAGCGGCCCTCCGGCAGGTCGGTGATGGCGTCGCGGCCCTCCATCAGCGCTTGCCACGTCTCGTCGGGGGTGTTCATGTCGCCGGGCAACCGGGTCGACAGGCCCACGATCGCGATGTCGACACGTTCGGCCGGGCCGTTGCGCGTCCAGTCCGAAACGTCGTCGCCCGATGTGTCGATCTCGGGCTCGCCCTCGATGATCCGGGTGGCGAGCGACTCGATGGTCGGATGCTGGAACGCCACCGCGACCGACAGGGTGACACCGGTCATGTCCTCGATGTCGGCGGCCATCGCCACGGCGTCACGCGACGACAGGCCCAGCTCGACCATCGGCACCGACTCGTCGATGTCGTCCGGTGACTTCCCGACGGCCCTGCCCACCCAGTTGCGCAGCCATTCGCGCAACTCGGGGACCGTCATGTCGGTCTTCCGGGCGGGAACTACCCCCTCGGGGGACGGGTTGGTGTTCTCGGCGTTCTCGGAATGATCAGTCTCAGCCATGGTTTTCGTGAATTCAGTCTGATGTGTTGGCGAAGGCGGTCGGCGAACCGACGCCGCTGCGCAGGCTGCCGTCGAGGTAGGCGGCACGGCACGCGCGGCGCCCGATCTTGCCGCTGGAGGTGCGCGGGATCGTCCCGGCCTGCACCAGCAGCAAGTCGCGGACGGTCACGCCGTGGCGCACGGCGATCGCGGCCCGGATGTCGTCGGCGATCGGCTGGTACTCCAGCTTGTGGCTGCCGGCGGCCCGCTCGGCGACGATCACCAGCTGCTCGGAGGAGTCCTCCGCGTCGTGCTTGAGGCCGGTGTGCGGGTTGTCGAACACCACCTGTGGCAGCTCGTTGGCCGGGACCGAGAACGCGGCCACGTAGCCGGTGCGCAGGGCCCGGCTGGCTTCCTGCGCCGAGTACTCGAGGTCCTGCGGGTAGTGGTTGCGGCCGTCGATGATGACCAGGTCCTTGATGCGGCCCGCGATATAGAGGTGCCCGTTGTGGTAGGTGCCGTAGTCGCCGGTGCGAACCCACAGCCCGTCGTCCTCGGCTCCCTCGGCGTGCGACTTGCTGATGCGCGATTTGAGGATGTTGCGGAAGGTCTCCTGGGTCTCCGCCTCCTTGCCCCAGTAGCCGAGGCCCAGGTTCTTGCCGTGCAGCCAGATCTCGCCGATCTGCCCGTCGGGCAGCTCGCTGGCCGTGTCGGGGTCGACGATGACGGCCCACTCGTCGACGCCGATGACGCCCGCGGAAACCTGAGCGACGGCCTTCGGAGCGTCCGCAGCCACCTCGACGAAGCGTTGCTTGTTGAGCTCGTCGCGGTCCACGTAGATGACCGTCGGCGCCTCATCCATCGGCGTGGTGGAGACGAACAGCGTCGCCTCGGCCAGGCCGTAGGAAGGCTTGATCGCGGTCTCCCGCAGGCCGTACGGCGCGAAAGCCTCGTAGAACTTGCGCATCGATGCCGGCGACACCGGCTCGCTGCCGTTGAGGATCCCCTTGACGTTGCTCAGGTCAAGTGGCGGCTCGCCTTCCTTGGGCACGCCGCGGATAGCGGCGTGCTCGAACGCGAAGTTGGGCGCGACGGTGAAAAGCTCGGAGCCCGGCTCGTCGTCGGGTTTACGCGCCATCTCGCGGATCCACCGGCCGGGGCGGCGCACGAACGCGGCCGGCGTCATGAAGGTGAAGTTGTGGCCCAGCACGGGTGACAGCAGCGCCGTGATCAGGCCCATGTCGTGGAAGAACGGCAGCCATGACAGGCCGCGGTCACCCTCCTTGCCTTCCAGCCCGTTGAGCACCTGCAGCACGTTGGTGGGCAGATTCAGGTGGCTGATCTCCACGCCGGTCGGGGTGCGGGTCGAACCGGAGGTGTACTGCAGGTAGGCGATGGTGTTCTCGTCGGCGACCGGCTCCACCCAGGTGGAGGCCACCTCGGTCGGTACCGCGTCGACGGCGATCACCCGGGGCCGCTCCTTGGCCGACCGGGCTCGAATGAACTTGCGGACCCCTTCGGCGGCCTCGGTGGTGGTCAGGATCGTCGAGGGGGTGCAGTCGTCGAGGACCGCGTGCAGGCGGCCGACGTGGCCCGGCTCGCCCGGGTCGAACAGCGGCACCGCGATCCGGCCGGCGTAGAGCGCGCCGAAGAAGGCGATCAGGTAGTCCAGGCTCTGCGGGCACAGGATGGCGATGCGGTCACCGGGCTGGGTGACCTGCTGCAGCCTGGCCCCGACCGCGCGGTTGCGGGCGCTGAAGTCGCGCCAGATGATGTCGCGGTACACACCGTCCCGTTCGGTGGAGTAGTCGATGAACCGGTAGGCCAGCTTGTCGCCACGAACCCTCGCCCATTTCTCAACGTGCTTGACCAGGTTGGTGTTGTCCGGGAACCTGATCTTTCCATTCACGATGAACGGGTTGTGGTACACCATTCCGGTCTCCTGTCACACCTGTTTTAGGTCGGCGTACGCCGACGTTTTGTCCTCTGGCCGGCGAACGCCGGCGGTTTCCATCTCTACGCGGACCAGCCCTCGCGCGGCGCCACGGGCGCCGGCCTCCTGCTCATCACAGGCCGGCGTCTACCAGGACCGGGTCCGCAACAAAGTCTTCTAGCTCTTAAATTCCTCTTAATGTTAAGGGGCGGCCCGCAGCACACCAAATCACAAGGTACCGCTGATCTGCACCGGCAACGGGCTCCTGGCTGCTGTGTCCCGCGGCCGGTCATCCATGTTTGGGGTGCGGCGCATTATTGATCAGTCCTTGAACCCAATTCAAGGTCCAATCCGTCGCCGCCTGCCCGTCGGCGTTCCAGAACTGCGCCGTCGCGTACAGGGCGTGGATGGGCTGCCCGCCATTCCCCGCCAGGGTGCTGAGCGTGTTGGGCAGGTTGGCCACGCTGAACGCCTCCTCCGGCGCGGCGCAGATGAGGTCGCCCGGCGCGCAGATCTCGTTGGTCTTGTCGTTGAGCGCGCCGAAACCACCGGGCCGGCCCCCGGTCATGGTCAACCCCAGCCCGGACAGCACCGGCACCTCGTGCAACGTGACCTCGGCGCCCTGACCCGGCGGGTTGGGCCCGACATCGTTGCCCACCCCGGGCTGGCGGCGACCGTCAGCGATCAAAGTCACACCGAGCACCAGGTCGTCGTCGACGGGTCCGCGACCGTTGCCGATGTCGCTGGCGATGTCACCGGCAATCACCGCGCCCTGGGAGAAACCCATCAGCACGTAACTGGTGAGCGGGCACTTGGCGTTCATGTCCGTCATCGCCTGGACCGTCGCGCGCGTGCCCTCGGCGCGGCTTTCGTTGTACGACATCTGGGTGTCACCGCTGAGCGGGTTGTGGAACTGCGCGGTGTAGGGGGTGGTGTACTCCTGCACCCGGGACGCGGGGAACTGCTGGCTGATCGTCGTGGTCACCTTGTGCAGCAACGCGTTGGGGAATTGCATCGGGTTGATCGGATCGTCCTGCGGGGCGGACTCCCAGGTGCCGGGGACGTTGACCAACTGGACGTCGGGGCACGACGCGTCCTGCGAGGCGGGCCGGGGCTTGTGCGGGTGGGTGGTCGTCGACGGCGAGGGCAGGACGCCGGGTGGCACCGCGCTGGGCGGCGACTCGCGGTTGCGCAGCAGGACCACCACGGCCACGATCACCAACAACACCACGACCGCCATCGCACACGCGGCGGCCCAGGCGAGCATTCGGTGGCGCTTACGCCGGGCGTTGGTAGCCATGTTCTCCTGCTAGCCGAGTGGGTGGATCGCGACGCGGTCCTCCCGACCCCTGCCGCACACCACTACACGGTACCGGCTCCCCCGACTGGATCCGCCGGGCAGCGACCCGCAGCGCCCGGCTTCGCCGCGCTTGCGATCGCCGCTGGATCCGCCGGGCAGCGACCCGCAGCGCCCCGCTACCGAATGGCGCCGACGATGTCGCCCGACATGGCCCCCAGTTGCCCCGACCACGAGCCCCAGCCGTTGTCGCCGCCGCCCGGGAAGTCGAAGTGACCGTTGTGCCCGCCGTTGCTGCGGTACTGCTGATAGAACTCCCGGGAGCTGCCCATCGCCGCGCCCGCCTGGCCGATCATGGCCGCGTCATCGCCGCCCATATTCGTCGGGCTGTAGACCCAGACGCGAGTGTTGTTCTGCGCCAGCAACGAGGCGTGCACGTAGGGGTCGTGCCACTTCCACCGGCCCAGCTGCGGGGCGCCCCACATCCCGTTGCCGTCAACACCGCCGAATTGCTGCAGGCCGGCCAGGATCGCGCCGTTGTAGTTGGTGCTCGACGGGTACAGGAATCCGGACAGCGAACCGGCGAAGCCGAAGCGGTCGGGGTGGAAGGCGGCCAGCGCCATCGCGCCGTAGCCACCCTGCGAAGCGCCGACGGCGGCGTGGCCACCGGGCGCCAGGCCCTTGTTGGCGGACAGCCAGTTGGGCAGCTCGCTGGACAGGAAGGTGTCCCACTGCTTGCTGCCGTCCTGCTCCCAGTTGGTGTACATGCTCCAAGCACCGCCGGCGGGCGCCACCACCGAGATGCCCTTGCCGCCCAGCGTGTTCATCGCGTTGCCCGCGGTGACCCAGTTGCTGACGTCCGGAGCCGCATTGAAGGCGTCCAGCAGATAGACCGCGTGCGGGCCGCCGCCCAGGAAGGCCACCGGGATGTCGCGGCCCATCGCCGCCGACGGCACCATCAGGCTCTCGTAACCGGCCGCCCGCGCTCGGCCGGCCGGACCGCCCGTCACCGTCACACCGATCAAGCCGACCGCCAGCGCGGCCACGGAGAACACCCGAAGAAGCGCTGACGTACCCCACACGACCCTCATGTCCACCCTCCATCGTCTAGTCGCTGTCTGCACATTAGCCAGCGCCGTAGTTCCCCCGCCCACGGGGTAGTGAATCAAATCACACACCAAAACGACCAGCGGCGGAAACCCCTCGGGGCTGTCTCTTATACACATCTGACGCTGCCGACGATCGCATA
>NZ_LZSZ01000057.1:0-47410 GCF_001665645.1 Mycobacterium sp. 852002-30065_SCH5024008
ATGCGATCGTCGGCAGCGTCAGATGTGTATAAGAGACAGCTCTCGCATTGATTCTGTGCGAATCGCGGACCGCTTACTCTTTCGCGCAAGTGGCCTGCCTCACAAACCGAGCGCAGACCGAGCTATTTCACTTCGCACTAGCTCCTGTTCTGCTCGCGTGTCCTATATGCGTCAAATAGTGCCGCGAAAGATCGAGACTTTCGCGAATTGATTTCGTTAAGGATTCGCAATTCCCGGGTCGCCGGCCGGCGGCATTTCGGGCGCCGGCGGGGCCGGGGGTGCGGGCGGCGCGGGAGCCGTAGCGTCGACCAGCACGGGCGAAGCCTCCGGCGGTGGCGGCCGCGGTCGGGCGAGGCGCAGTATCCAGGAGCGAGCAAGGCGGGGACCGCAATGATCTTCATCGTCGTGAAGTTCGAGACGAAGCCCGAATGGACGGATCGCTGGCCAGAACTCGTCGCATCCTTCACGGCCGCCACTCGTGCCGAGGAAGGCAACCTCTGGTTCGAGTGGTCGCGCAGCCTGGACAACCCGGCGGAGTACGTCTTGGTGGAGGCCTTCCGTGACGGTGAGGCGGGCGGTGTCCACGTCAACAGCGACCACTTCCAGCGGGCGATGCAAGAACTCCCGCAGGCACTGACGTCCACCCCGAAAATCATCAACCAGACCATCGAGGCGACGGGATGGTCCGAACTGGGTGAGATGTCGGTCGACTAGCCGGCTCCGCTTACCGCGACGGCGATTTCCTCGCCCAGCTGATAGCCCGGCGCCAGCGGAAGCGTGTCGCCGCTCCAGAACTTGCCCGGGTCAAACCAATTGGTGTCCTTGTCCGTGTTCAGCAATCCCATTTCCTCGTAGGTGATCGCCACCGTCTCCGCGCAATAGGCCGTGGCGAGGCTCATCGTGCGCTGTTCCCGACGGCGCCGGGTCTGCTCGCGAACTTTGGTGTCCACCACGGGGATTCCACGCACCCAGTCATTGATGGTCGGGAGCCGGCCGCGGAACCAGCGACCGGTCAGCCGCGCGGTGGTGGGAAACGCGGTGCCGTCCATCCGGGCGATCACCCGCAGGAGCTTGTTCTCCTGCTCGCGGGTGGGGTGGGGTGTCAGCTGACGTAGCCAACACCGCTGGTCGTAACGCTGCGTCCACTGCAAGACCGCCTGGTGCAGGTCATTGAGCTGCACGCCGCGGTGGTTGGTTCCGGTCCACAAGTCTTCGAGCTTGTCGCCCAGTTCGGCATGCCAGATCAATGGCGGCAGGTCGTCGATGGCCACCGTCATGCCGACATGATTCACCGGCGCGTTCGTCAACGTCTGAATCGCGCGGTCGGGCCGGGAACGGCCGCGAAACAGCCAGAGATCGCCCGTGCGAGTTTCGTTCAGCGCTTGATCGAGGGTGAGCATTATGAGGAGAGTACTTCGCGTCTGTCGTGTACACGTCCAGCCCTTGGGCTTCGGAGCTGCAAGAGCACACAAGTTAATCGCAGCGCGAATACCCTGGGGTCATGCGGAATGTGTGGAAATGGCTTGGGCTGGCCGGCGTCGCCGGTGTCGTCGCTGGAGGCGCGCTGGTGGTTCGCGACCAACGCAAACGACGCGCCTACACGGCCGACGAGGTCCGGTCCCGCCTGCACCAGCGGCTGGCCGAATACGACGGCGAGGGCTTTCAGTCCGAATCGGGATCGGCCGGGGCCTCGACGGCGAACAAGCGATAGTCGCCCGAAAATCCCTTCAGCTCGACGTCACGGCCCTCGTCGAAGCGGATGTCGTCACAGTCGGAAAGGGCATCTCGCACCGGCTGACTCACCAAGATCTGGCCACCGACGGCCTGCGCTGCCACCCGTGCCGCCATCGCGACGTTGCGGCCGAACAGATCTTCGCCGCGCCGCACCGAGCGGCCCATGTGGATGCCGATCCGAACGCGAATTTCCTCGTGCCGCTTGCGCTTTGCGTCCCTGCGTAGCGCGCGCTGCAGGTCGATGCCGCACCGCACCGCTTGGTCGGCGCGGGCGAAGGCGACCATGAAACCATCGCCCTGGCTCTTCACCACGTGACCGGACCGCCGCTGCACGAGGTCGGACACCAGCTTGTCGTGTGCTGCAATGAGCTTCACGAAGGCCCGGTCACCGATGCGCTCGTTGAGCGCGGTGGATTCCTCGATGTCGGAGAACAGGATGACCACCCGGCCGTCCGGCGTGACGCGCGCCAGGTCGGGACGCTCCACCTCCGCCCAGTCGGCAAGGTCTTCGATGGAACTGCGTATGGCGCCACCGAAACCTTCTTTGCGCACCAGGTTTGCGGTTTGCCACACGGTCTTGACGGCCTCGCGCCCGCCCGACAGCAACCAATTGCGGGTGTCGGCGCGGTGCCGCAACTCGTCGATTTCCTGACGGCCGCGGACCAGTAGCCGCGCCAGCACGGCGAGCGCGATGGCCTCGATCGCGGCTACGCCGGCCAGGACGTAGACCGTGATATGCAGCGCGTCACCCACGCAAGCATCCTGTCAAAGGTCGCCATGGCTTGAGGTTGTCGGGTCTGTGTGCGGTGTCTAGTGTTAGGTCCGACCGCCGCGGGTAGTGAGTCTGGAAGAGCCGATGACTTTCGGAGGTGCGGGCTTGGCTGACGGCGGGGACAACTCTTCGAACAAGCTGGTGATTTTCGGCATCACCGGGGACCTGGCGCGCAAGATGACGTACCGGGCCTTGTACCGGCTCGAGGCGCGCGGCATGTTGGACATCCCGATCGTCGGCGTGGCCAGCGACGACATCCCCCTCGAGAAGCTGGTCGAGCGCGCCCGCGACGCCATCAAGGCGTCGGGTGAGAAGTTCGACGACGCGGTGTTCGACCGGCTCGCGGGCCGGCTCTCCTATCTGCACGGCGACGTCACCGACGACAAGCTCTACGGCCAGCTCGCCGAGAAGATCGGCAAAGACTGTCGGCCGCTGTACTACCTGGAAATGCCGCCGTCCCTGTTCGCGCCGATCGTGGAAAACCTCGCCAAGGCCGACCTGTTGGAGTGCGCACGCGTCGCGGTGGAGAAGCCGTTCGGCCACGACCTGGCCTCGGCGCGCGACCTGAACGCCCGGCTGCGCGCGGTGCTCGACGAGGATCAGATCCTGCGGGTGGACCACTTCCTGGGCAAGCAACCCGTCGAAGAGCTGCAGTACCTGCGCTTCGCCAACAACGCCCTGGCCAAGCTGTGGGACCGCGACAGCATTTCCGAAATCCACATCACCATGGCCGAGGATTTCGGCATCGAGGACCGCGGCAAGTTCTACGACGCGGTGGGCGCCCTGCGCGACGTCGTGCAGAACCACCTGCTCCAGGTGCTCGCGCTGGTCGCGATGGAGCCCCCGGTCGGTCCCAGCGCCGATGACCTGAACGACAAGAAGGCCGAGGTGTTCCGCGCGATGCCGGCGCTGGATCCCGAGCGCTGCGTGCGTGGCCAGTACCGCGGCTATACCGACGTGGACGGGGTGGCCAAGGATTCCCAAACCGAGACCTATATCGCGCTGCGGACCGAGATCGACAACTGGCGCTGGGCGGGTGTCCCGATCTTCTTGCGCGCAGGAAAAGCGTTGCCAGAGAAGGTCACCGAGGTACGGATGTTCCTCCACCACGTTCCCGGATTTTCGTTCCTGCCCAACCGTCGGCCGCCCGCGCCCAACCAGATCGTGCTCCGCATCGATCCCGATCCGGGGATGCGGCTGCAGTTGTCCGCCCAAGTCGGCGACGAATGGCACGACGTACACATGGACTCGTCGTTCGCCGAGGATCTCGGGGAAGCGGTGCGTCCCTACGAACGGCTCCTTTACGCCGCGCTCACCGGGGACCGCCAGTTGTTCGCCCGGGAAGACGCGATCGAGGAGACATGGCGGATCGTGCAGCCCGTGCTGGACAAGCCGGGCCGGATCCATCATTACGACCAGGGCTCCTGGGGACCCGATGCCGCGCAGTCGCTGCTGCACGGTCACCGCAGCTGGCACGAGCCGTGGCTGCCAAAGCAGACGTCACAGTAAGGAGAACACGAAGAGATGCAGCTCGGGATGATCGGCCTCGGCCGGATGGGCGCGAACATCGTCCGCCGCGTCGCCAAGGACGGACACGAATGCGTGGTCTACGACCACAACCCCGACGCGGTCAAGGCGATGGCGGGGGAGGAGCGGACCACCGGGGCGTCGTCCCTGCAGGAGCTCGCAGAAAAGCTAAACGCTCCGCGGGTCGTCTGGGTGATGGTGCCGGCTGGAACCATCACGACGGGCGTCATCGAGGAGCTTGCCGAGACACTGGACTCCGGCGACATCGTCATCGACGGCGGCAACTCGTACTACCGCGACGACATCAGACACGCGAAGACGCTGTCGGAGAAGGGCATTCACCTACTCGACTGCGGCACCAGCGGCGGCGTGTGGGGCCGGGAACGCGGCTACTGCCTGATGATCGGCGGCGACGACGAGGCTTTCCTGCACGCCGAGCCGATCTTCGCCAGCGTCGCGCCCGGCGTCGACGCGGCGCCGCGCACTCCCGGCCGCGACGGCGAGGTCGCGCGGTCGGAAAAGGGTTACCTGCACTGCGGGCCGTCCGGCGCCGGGCACTTCGTCAAGATGGTGCACAACGGCATCGAGTACGGGATGATGGCCTCGCTCGCCGAGGGGCTGAACATCCTGCGCGGTGCCGACATCGGCAAGCAGGTGCAAGAGGGCGACGCCGAAACGGCGCCGCTGTCGAATCCGGAGTTCTACCAATACGACTTCGACATCCCCGAGGTCGCCGAGGTCTGGCGCCGCGGCAGCGTCATCGGCTCCTGGCTGTTGGACCTGACCGCGATCGCGCTGCACGATTCGCCCGATCTGACGGAGTTCTCCGGGCGGGTCTCCGACTCCGGGGAGGGCCGGTGGACCGCGATCGCGGCGATCGACGAGGGCGTCCCTTCGCCGGTGCTGACGACCGCGCTGCAGTCCCGCTTCGCCTCGCGCTCACTCGATGACTTCGCCAACAAGGCGCTGTCGGCGATGCGCAAGCAGTTCGGCGGGCACGCCGAGAAGCCGGCTAACTAGCGGCGATCGCAAGCGCGGCGTAGCCGGGACGAGCGGGTCGCCGCCAATCAGTGCCGCTTGACGAACTTCACCACGGCGTCGCTGAACGCGTCGTTGTCGTCGCCGGCCGCGGTGTGCCCGGCGTTGGACAGCTCGACGAACTCCGCGCGGGGCACGCTGGCCAGGAAATGCCGGACGCCTTCGGGGCTTACCACGTCGGACAGCTTTCCGCGGATCAGCAGGACAGGAATCGAGAGGCTCTTCGCGGCCTGCTCGAACTTCTCGGTGCGCAACTCGGGATCGTCGCCGGGCTTGGTCATGAAAGCCGGGTCCCAGTGCCAGTACCAGCGGCCGTTGTCACGCAGGCGCAGGTTCTTCTTCAGGCCCTCGGGGCTGCGCGGCTTGTCCCGGTACGGGAGATAGTCGGCAACGGCGTCGGCGGCCTCCTCCAGCGAGTCGAAACCGTCGAGGCCGCTGATCATGAAATCGCGAATACGGGCGCTGCCGCCCTTCTCGAATCGGGGCACCACGTCGACGAGGACCAGCCGGGTCACCACCGCGGGCCCCGCCCGGTGGGCGGCGAGGATGCCGGTCAGCCCGCCCATGCTCGCACCGATGATCATCACCGGCCGGCCGATCGCCTCGATCACCTTCAAGACATCGGCGGTCAGGGTCTCGACGTCGTAGTCGGCATTGGGTGCGCGATCGCTGTCACCGTGTCCGCGGCTGTCGAGCGCGACGACGTGCAAGCCCTGGTCGGCAAGCGTTTGGCCGGTGTTTTTCCAGGAATGCCGGTTTTGGCCGCCACCGTGCAGCATGAGGACGCTCGGCCGTCCCGCGCCGTCGGTCCCGCCATTCCATTCGTCGGCGACCAGGGTGATGCCGCCGACGCCGGAAAACTCGACCGTCTGGGGGATGCTGCTGACGGTGCTCATGCGACCTGACGTTACATAGGGGGCTTAAGCACCGTCTCGCGGGTCGACGACGCGATGAGTTTTCACCCTGGCCGCGGTCTATCCAGTGACAACACCAACCAGCCCATGAGGAGCGGCCAATGCCATCGATCACCCCGTCGCTGTGGTTCGACCACGATCTGGAGGAGGCGGCCAGGTTCTACACCTCGATTTTCCCGAACTCGCACATCGAGGGCCTCAACCGAACCACGGAGGCCGGGCCGGGCGAGCCGGGTACCGTCCTGTCCGGCAGCTTCGTGCTGGACGGCACCCGGTTCATCGGCATCAACGGTGGCCCGCACTTCCACTTCACCGAAGCGGTGTCCTTCACCATCCACTGCAAGGACCAGGACGAGGTCGACTACTACTGGGAGCGGTTGACCGACGGCGGCGAGGAATCGCAGTGCGGTTGGTGTAAGGACCGCTTCGGCCTGAGCTGGCAGATCGTCCCGGACCGGCTCTACGAGCTGATCAGCGACCCCGACCGGGTACGCGCGGCGGCAGCCACCCAAGCGATGTATGGCATGCGAAAGATCATCATCGCCGACCTGGATCGGGCCGCCGCGCGGGTGTAACGAAACTCCCTGTCGCAGCACCGCTTTGACCGCTTAGGGCATGTGGTCTGTGCGTCTTCGGCCCGCACGCGTTAGGTTGGTCCGTGCGGACGCGCCGAGCAGGGAGTCGATATGGGTGAACCAGGCTGGATCGACGTGCCCAGCCCTGCGGGGGACCTGAAGGCACTCACCTGGGGACCGCGCGGTGGCCCCATCGCCTTGTGCCTGCACGGCTTCCCCGACACCCCCTACGGGTTTCGCAAGATCGCTCCGCGGCTCGTCGAGTCCGGCTGGCGGGTGGTGGCGCCCTTCATGCGCGGATACGCGCCGTCGTCGATCCCGGCCGACGGCAGCTATCACGTCGGCGCGATGATGGACGATGCCTTGCGGGTGCGCTCGGCAGCGGGCGGCACCGACGGTGACGTGGTGATCGGCCACGACTGGGGTGCGATCGCCACCACCGGTCTGGCCGCCATGCCCGACAGCCCATTCACCAAGGCCGTGATCATGTCCGTGCCGCCGTCGTCGGCCTTCCGTCGCAAGGCTGGCGCGGCGGAGCGAGGGCGGCTGGCCGGCCATCTGGCGCGCCAACTGCTGCGCAGCTGGTACATCATGTATTTCCAATTGCCCTTGCTGCCAGAACATTCCGCGTCCTGGGTGCTGCCGCTGCTGTGGCGGCGGTGGTCACCGGGCTATCGCGCCGACGAGGATCTACGCCACGTCGACGCGGCGATCGGGACGCCGGAGAGCTGGCGTGCGGCACTGGGACCGTACCGCGCCACGATCCGCAACACCCGGCCGCCGGCGCAGTATGCCGAACTGAACGAGCTGTGGACCGAAGAGCCGGTGTGGCCGTGCCTGTACCTGCATGGCCGCGACGACGGCTGCATGACACCGGCTTTCGCCCGCTGGGCGGAGAAGGTGTTGCCGCCGGGCAGCGAGATGGCCATCGTGGATCACGCGGGGCACTTCCTGCAGCTCGAGCAGCCCGACAAGGTCGCCGACCTGATCCTCGGGTTCATCGGCTCGCCCGGCTGAATGGCCCCGCAGCGGTTGGCCGCTGTCGATGCGCAGTTCTACTGGATGTCGGCCAAGATTCCCAACGACGAGTTCTTGCTCTATGCGTTCGACGGCGAGCCCGCCGACTACGCCCATGTCATCGAGCAACTCCGCCGGCGGGCCAACCAGGACCCGGAGCTTGCGCTGCGAGTGCGGGATCGCGGACCGCTGGTCTACCCGCAGTGGGTTCCGGCGGCCGTCACGGCCGACCAGGTCGTCCGCCACGACCTCGACGACCACAGCTGGGCCGGCTGCCTGGCCGCCGTCGTCGCCCTTGCCGGTGACCAGCTGGACGTGTGCCGGATGCCCTGGCGGCTGCACGTCTTCAGCGCGGTGCTGGGCATCCCGGGCGTGACCGGGCCGGGGAGCGTGGCGGTGATGCAGGTCGCGCACGCGTTGGCCGACGGGGCCCGTGCATCCGCGATGGCGGGTTGGCTGTTCGGCCGGCCGGATCCCGTGCCCGGGGTGCGACGGCTACGGGCCGGGTTCTTGCCGTGGCGAGCCGCGCAGGCCGCTCGCGCCCATCGTCAGCTGGAGCGCGACACCCGCGCGGGGCTGCTGGCCCCTAGGGCCGGTCCCCGGCCCCTACTGCCGACGAATGCGCGCCCCGGCGCGTCCCGCTCGGTGCGCACGCTGGTGCGACACCGCTCGCAGCTGCGCGGCCCTACCGTCACAGTGGGAGTGCTGACCGCGATCTCCGCGGCGCTCTCCGAGTTACTGGGCGACGCCGCCGATACGCTGGGCGCCGAGGTTCCGATGGCTAAACCCGGTGTCGCGCATGCCTATAACCACTTCGGCAACGTCACCGTGGGTCTGTATCCAAAGCTGGGGTGGGACGCCCGCGCCGAACGGATCGCGGCGGAGCTGGCCGGCGGCCGGCGCCGCTTCGCGCATCCGGCTACGCGCTACGCCGACCGAGCTTTTGCGGCGGTGCCCGCAGTCCTATTGCGTTGGGGAGTAGCCCAATTCGATTTCGATGTTCGCCCCGAGCAGGTGTCCGGCAACACCGTGGTGTCCAGCGTTTACCGCGGGCCGGCCGACCTCAGCTTCGGGGGGGCCCGGGTGGTCCTGACAGCCGGCTACCCGGGGCTGTCGCCGGTGATGGGGCTGACGCACGGCGTGCACGGCATCGGGGACACCATCGCGGTCAGCGTGTACGCGGCCGAGTCGGCCGTTCCTGACATCGACGCTTATGTGCGGCTCCTCGACGCGGTGTTGTAGCTACTGCGCATCGCCGGATCGGGCCGCTTCCTCCCGCGTGAGACCGACGGCCAAGATCAGCTCCTCGTGCAGCTCGAACCACACCGTATGGTAGGAGTCGATGAGCGGCCTGGTCAGCCACGCGGTCTCGCCTGCCCGCACTTTGCCCAGGGCCGCAACCAATTTCGCCGGGTACGCGTTCAGCCTCGGCAGCTGCGCCGCGACCGACTCGATGATGGGCAGCACCCGCGCATGCACATTTGCGAGGCGGGCCAGCACCGCGGCGTCGTATTCCGCGTCATCGTGCGCGTTCGGGGTGCCGCCGGGGCCGCCCTTCAGCTGCCAATCCGTGACCAGGGATTTGAATTCGGTGTTGACGGGCCGAAAGTCGTCGTAGGCGGCGGCCAGCGCCGCCCGGTCCGCGCCGCTACGCTCCTCGTCGAGCAGCGCCGCGAGCCGCTCGCGCCCGGCGGGGGTGATCCGCACGGTCGCACCGTCGACCAGTAGGCCTGCCGCGGTCAGCCGTCCGACGATAGTCGTCACGTCGGCAATGTCCTCGTTCAGTGTCCCGGCAAGCTCGGCGGGACGCAGCCGGCCCTTCAGCCGAACCGCTTGCAACACTGCCAATTCGGTCATGACGTGGTCTCACCCGCGAGCCGCAGTGCGGTCAGCATGACGATAAGAGGGGTGGCCGAGACGACGTCGGTGTGTCCGCGTTTCATCGCCTCCGCCACCGCGTCCTCCGTGGCGTCGTCCAGCCGCAGGTGGCCGCCGGAGGTGTGTGCACGCAGCGGGCTGAGCCTTCGCGCGATGTCGGCCAGCTCCCGCAGTTCGGGTGTATCGCTCTCCGACCATGCGGACAGGCTCAGGTTGCCCTCGCGCACTTCGCCTTCGGCGCCGTCGACGGTGATCAGCTTGCCGGCCAGGGATGCGGCGACTCCGTGTCCGCACCCCACTACGGCCACGCGGCCGAGTTCGCGGCTGACTACTGCCGCGTGGCTGGCCGCCCCTCCGACCTCGGTGACGATGCCTTGCGCGGCAAGCATGCCGGAGACGTCTTCCGGCCGGGTGTGATCGCGCACCAGGATCACCGACTCGCCTCGCTCCGCGGCATCGAGCGCCTCGTCGACGTCGGTGTATGCCCTACCCGATGCGACGCCCGGGCATGCCGGCAATCCCTTGGCCAGAAGATTTGCCGCCAAACGTATTTCGGGCTGCAACGCCGGTAACAGTAGGGTCTGTACGTGCGCCGGGGTCACCCGTCGCAGCGTCTCGGCGTCGTCGATGAGCCCCTCGTGCCGCAGCTGTAACGCGAGGCGCACCGCTGCCTGCGCCGACCGCTCCGCGCCCCGTGTCTGCAGCAGCCAGAGTTTGCCGTGTTCGACGGTGAACTCGATCTCTTGAACGTCGGACCCGAGGCGCTCCAATTTGTGGGCGGTGTCCATCAACTCGTCGTAGACGGCCGGCTGCTCGTCGCGCAGGGCGGTGACCGGCTCGACGTCGACCGATCCGGATACCACGTCGTCCCCCTGTCCTCCGGGCAGCCATTCGCCGAACGGTGCGCGGTCGCCGGTGACGGGATTGCGCGAAACAAGAACGCCCGCACCCGAATCGGGGCCGTGGTTGCCGAACACCATCGCCTGCACGACGACCGCCGTGCCGCTCTGATCGTCGGCGCCGCCGGAATGGGCGCGGTAGGCGACCGCGCGGGGTGAGTTCCACGAGGCGAACACCGCCTCGATGCCGGCGCGTAGCTGCGCATGGGGGTCGGCGGGCGGCGATTCGTGGTCGTCCAACCCAACGATGCGCCGGTACATGCGGTCGAACCGCTGGCGCGTGTCGCGGGCGAACGCCGTGTCGGCCGCGGCCAGCGCTTGCTCGACATCAGGGTTCATACCGAGGTCCAAGATCGTGTCCATCATCCCCGGCATCGACTGGGTGGCCCCCGAGCGCACGCTGACCAGCAGGGGACGCGGACCCCGACCGAACGTGCGCGAAGTCTGCACCTCCAGCCAGCTCATCCGGTCCAGCACGTCGTCCCAGATCGCGTCGATCGTTGACCCGGGGTCGGCGAGGTACCGCAGCCCCACCTCGGTGGTGATGCAGAAGGCGGGCGGCACCGGCAGGCCGTGACGGCGCATCATCTCGATGCCGTGGCCCTTGTTGCCCAGCAGCGCCCGCGGATGACTCGCCGTGCCGTCGAGTAACACCACGCAATGCCCGTCAGGCGAGGCCCCGGACGCGCTACAGGGAGCGCCGCTGCCTCGTGCGATACGAGCCGTGGTGCACCCCCTTCTGGTCAGCGGCTGATTGGCCAACGTCGGAACGTCCGCAATGTTCCCACACGCGCCACGGGAGTTAGCTGCTCGGCGGTCCTGTTATCCGGTCCGCCCGATGATCTAGGTTTGCAGGTATGACTCCCTACGACGTCGGGTTACTGATCTTGCGGCTGGTGTTGGGCGTGACGTTGGCCGCGCATGGCTATAACAAGTTCTTCGGCGGCGGCCGCATCCCGGGCACCGCGCGGTGGTTCGAAAGCATCGGGATGAAGCCGGGCAAGTTCCACGCCACCGTGGCCGCGACGACTGAGATGGCCGCCGGGCTCGGCTTGGCCGCCGGTCTGCTGACCCCAATCCCCGCCGCCGGCTTCGTGTCGTTGATGCTGGTCGCGGCCTGGACCGTGCATCGCGCCAACGGCTTCTTCATCGTCAAGGAGGGCTGGGAGTACAACCTGGTCCTGGCGGTCAGCGCCATCGCCGTGGCCACCCTGGGCGCCGGGAAGCTGAGCCTGGACTACGTGGTGTTCGGGCACAACTGGATGGACGGCTGGCGCGGCTTGTTGATCTCGGTGGTGCTCGGGATCGCCGGCGCGATCGGTCAGCTGGTGATCTTCTACCGGCCTCCCGTTAAGCAGACTGGTTAGCTGGGGTCGTCGTCCTACTCCGCCGTCTCTTCGCTCTGGCGACGGTAAGCGCGGCGCACACCACCAGCACGCCAGTGGACACGGCTTCGGCGATCAACACACGGGAGTTCAGCACTTCCCGGTCCGATACCAGAGATATGCCCAACTCGTGCTTGGCATCGCCGGCCAGTACCGCCGGATACACCAAACACAAGACAGCGCTGACGAATGCGACGACAGCGAATCCGCACGCGACGAGTCCGAGCACCCGCACTCGGCTCGCGCCAAGCAGCGCGCCGCCGGCGGCAATCGAGGCAATCAGCACGACCCAGCCCGGCGTGCTGTTGACCAGTCCGGTGAACAGACCACCATAGTGTTCGCCGTGCTCGCCGATGTAGATGCCCAGACCGTTCCAGCGAATGGGCAAGCCCAACGGGCTCAGATCGATCCACGGTAGAAGAGTCAATGCGGCTGACGCGATGGTCGCCACGACGGTCACTACTCCGATTGCCCTGGCGCGCACCCGGTTTCCTCTCGATCCGTTCGTCAGCCAAGGAGCTCGGCTAACGCAACACACATGTACCTGCCTGCCGGGTTTATGACGATTCCGCCGTGCCCCTGTTCGCGTGCCATGTCCACCACCCGCTTGATCGTTAGCGACAACGCCGCATCGGCAGGGCTAGAGGCCAAGACCTCTGGCGCGCGGCGGTGTGCTGGTCTGCCGGCCAGCACGACGTTACATCCAAACTCATGGTCTGCGGCTATCCGGCTTAAGCCGCTAAAGGCCGGTAGGAGTTTTGTGCCGGATTCGCTAACGCTGCAGGGCGGGCTCGCGGCCGACACCAAAGCCGCGCACAAGGGATTTGATCAGGCGACCGCGGCGGTCTCGGCCTCCCGCACTTCGGTCGCCGCGCGCTCACCGGAGCGGATCGCTCCGTCGATCCACCCGCACATCTCGGCCGAGCTTTCCGTCCCCGCCCAGTGGATGCGACCGCAGGGCTCGCGCAGGGTGTAACCGAACTCGGTCAGCACGCCGGTCGGGGCGTGGCTGATCATCCCGCCGCCGGAGTAGCGCTCGATGGTCCAGTTCTGCTCGTGGTATTCCTGCGGCGTTCTGGCCTTCTCGCCAAACCGGTCGACCAGCTCGCCGACGAGCGCCGCCCTGCGTTCGGCCTCGTTGAGCCTCGTCAGCCGACGCGCCGCGGGTCCTTCGGTGATGACGCACATGACGCCGGGGTCGCCGGTGTCCGTGCAGGCGTCGATCGTCAGGGTGGCCGGGGTTCCCGGTGCGGCCGATTGGCCGGACAGCCCGTCGGCGCGCCAGAACGGCTCGTCGTAGATGATCGACGTCTTGATGGCCGCGCCGCTCGGCATGCGCTGGTGCAGCATCGCCCGATCCACCGGCAGCAATGGCTCGTAGACGATCGACGCGGCGATCGCCAGCGGGATCGCCACGATGACCCGCCGGGCGCGCACCGTCAGGTCGGCGGCGCTCACCGTCACACCGTCGGCGTCCTGGGCGATTTGCCTGACTGGTTGCGAAAGGTGCACGGAATCAGCCAGTTCGGCCGTGATGGGACCGTAAATGGCGCCCATCCCCCCGACCGGCCGGGCATCCTGCGAGCCGCCCTGGCCCGAAATCGCGAACGTCAGTCCGCCTGCCGACGCCGTCTGCAACAACCCCCACAGCAACGACGTCTCTGACGCCGCCGAGGTGTAGAGGCCGGCAAAGGCCATGTCCAGCATTTCGCGGGCCTGCTTGGACATGGTGTTCTGCTCGATCCATTCGCCCACGCTGATGCGGTCCCATTCGTCGGCGTGTTTGGCGTCCCACGGCGCTTCGCGCGGAAGCGATTTCGCCATTTTCTCGATCGACAGCAAACCGACGCCGAGGTTGGCGACCGCCCATGGGCTCATCGTCCAGGGGATGGTGCCGCCATAGCGGTGCTTCCTGCCGTCGACGATCATCATGGCGTCGCCGTCGTTGTGCTGCTTGTACTCGGGGACACCGAACTCGTCCATCATCGCGTAGATCCGGTCCTGGCCCGGTCCGATCCACGCACCGCCGCGATCGATCCATGTCCCGTCGGGTCGGTACTCGGTGAAGGTCCGGCCGCCGACCCTGTCACGCGCCTCCAGCAAGGCCACCGAATGACCCGCCTGTTTCAACCGCAGGGCGGCCGTCAAACCCGCGAATCCTGCTCCGACCACGCAATAGTCGACCTCTGACATGGCTGGCTCCTCAACCTAGGCACCGCCCCAGCAGCAAACTACACCTCGGCCGGTACCGGTGGCGGTGGGTTAACGGACATTTCTGCACGCGTTGGTCATAGGGTGCGGATTGTGTTGATGCATACGGTTCGGGCGCGGCGCAGCTCCGACGACTTTCCCCGTCGCGAACACCTGGCCGCCAAGGTCGCCGAAGTCGCCGCCGACCCGGTTGCCGTCGAAGCGGAAACCGCGGAGATGGTGGCGAACCGGATCATCGACAACGCGGCGGTAAGTGCCGCCGCCGTGCTGCGCCGGCCGGTCACGGTGGCGCGGCAACAGGCGCTGGCCCATCCCGCGCGGCGCGGGGCCAGGGTTTTCGGCGTCGACGGGACCTATTCGGCTGAGTGGGTGGCCTGGGCGAACTGCGTCGCGGTGCGCGAACTCGACTTCCACGACACATATTTGGCCGCCGAGTACTCCCACCCGGGTGACAACATCCCCCCGCTGGTCGCGGTCGCCCAGCAGCTGGGCCTGCCGGGGTCCGACCTGATCCGCGGCCTGGCCACCGCCTACGAGATCCAAATCGATCTGGCCCGCGGAATCTGCCTGCACGAGTATAAGATTGACCATGTCGCGCATCTGGGGCCGTCCGTGGCGGCCGGCATCGGGACCATGCTGAGGTTGGACACCGAGACGATCTACCAGGCGGTCGGGCAGGCGCTGCACCTGACCACCAGCACCCGCCAATCCCGCAAGGGGCTGATCTCCAGTTGGAAGGCCTTCGCCCCGGCGCACGCTGGCAAGGTCGCCGTCGAGGCGGTCGATCGGGCGATGCGCGGCGAAAGATCTCCGGCGCCCATCTGGGAGGGCGAGGACGGGGTGATCGCCTGGCTGCTGGGCGGGCCCGAGCGCGAATACCGCGTGCCGCTGCCCGCTCCCGGCGAGCCGAAGCGCGCGATTCTGGACAGCTACACCAAGGAGCACTCGGCCGAATACCAGAGCCAGGCGCCGATCGACCTGGCCCGGCGGCTACGCGAGCGCATCGGCGACCTCGGTGAGATCGCGACCGTCGTGCTGCACACCAGCCACCACACCCACGTCGTCATCGGAACGGGCTCCGGGGATCCGCAGAAGTTCGACCCCGACGCGTCGCGGGAAACGCTCGACCACTCGCTGCCCTACATTTTCGCCGTTGCGCTGCAGGACGGCAGCTGGCACCACGAACGCTCCTACGCTCCCGAGCGGGCCCACCGGCCCGACACCGTCGAACTGTGGCACAAGATCTCGACGGTGGAGGATCCGGAGTGGACCCGCCGCTACCACTCGACGGATCCGGCCGAGAAGGCGTTTGGGGCGCGCGCCGAGGTCACGCTGAAGAGCGGGGAACTGATCGTCGACGAGCTGGCCGTCGCAGACGCGCATCCCTTGGGCGCCCGGCCCTTCCGGCGTCCGCAATACGTCGAAAAGTTCACCGAGCTCGCCGGCGACGTCGTGGAACCGGCTGAGCGGGAACGGTTTCTCTCCGCCGTGGACGCGCTCGCCGATCTGCGGGCGGGCCGCCTCGACGCACTCAACGTGATGGTTGACCCGCGGGCACTCGAGCGGGCGCCGGTGATTCCGCCGGGAATCTGGCCGTGAGTGAAATTGCGTGTGCGCTCACGGCTTTGAGTGTGCATCCAGGGCGGAAATTTTCCGGATCTCTCGCCCGCAGCTCACACTGAAAGCCCTCAGCTCACACTTGGACGCGTGCGACCGCGGCTTAGCCGGGCCCGCCGTATTGCCACACCAGGTCGTGGGTGCCCGTCATTGTGGGGTTGCACCACATCGTCCTGTTGTTGGCATCCTGGGTGGTCGCATGCAAGACCTTGCAGGCATCGCCCGGCGCGGGCGCGTCGGCCCTGGCGACGGGCGAGGCAGTGGCGAACGCCGCCAGCGCCGCGGCCGATATGAGAATTTGAAACCTGTTCATGGTGGACGCCTCCTAGGGACCGCGCCGATCCGGTTTCACGCTATCCGGCGGCGTGGTCGCAGGCAAAGCTTTCTTGCCGGGCTTAAGCCCCGTGCGCCTAGAACACGTTCTAATCTGACCACCATGGGATTTCTCAAGCCCGAGCTGCCGCAGCTCGACATGGCCGAGTGGAACAAGGGCACCCGTAGCGAAAAGATCCGTCCGATGGCCAAGCACTGGGCCGAGGTGGGCTTCGGCACGCCGGTCGTGCTGCACCTGTTCTATGTCGTCAAAATCCTGCTCTACATCCTGGGCGCGTGGCTGTTCGCCTCGGCCACCAGTGGCCTCGGTGGGTTCACCCACGTCGCGTCGTGGTGGTCGGAGCCGATCGTGTTCGAGAAGGTCGTGCTCTACACGATGCTGTTCGAGGTGATCGGGCTGGGTTGCGGCTTCGGGCCGCTGAACAACCGGTTCTTCCCGCCGATGGGTTCGATCCTGTACTGGATGCGGTTCGGCACGATCCGGCTGCCACCCTGGCCGGACCGGGTCCCGCTCGCCCGGGGCACCAAGCGCAAGCCGGTCGACGTCGCGCTGTACGCGCTGTTCCTGCTGGTGACGTTCGCGGCGCTGTTCGCCGACGGCACCGGACCGATGCCCGACTTGGGCACCAGGATCGGGCTGCTGCCCGAGTGGAAGATCGTGTTCATCTTGCTGTTGCTCGGCGTGCTCGGGCTGCGCGACAAGGTGATCTTCCTGGCCGCCCGCGGCGAGGTGTACGCGACCATGGCGGTCACGTTCCTCTTCGGTGCGCCAGACATGATCGTCGGGTCCAAGGTGGTGTTCCTGGTCATCTGGATGGGCGCCGCCACGTCGAAGCTCAACAAGCATTTCCCGTTCGTGATCTCGACGATGATGTCCAACAACCCGCTGGTGCGGCCGCGGTGGCTGAAGCGGCAGTTCTTCGAGAAGTTCCCGGAGGACCTGCGGCCCGGCCGGCTGTCGCGGTGGCTGGCGCATATCAGTACCGCCATCGAGATGCTGGTGCCGCTGCCGCTGTTCTTCTGCCACAGCGGCTGGCCCATCACGGTTGCCGCCATCGTCATGGTCTGCTTCCACCTGGGCATCCTCGTGTCGATCCCCATGGGCGTGCCGCTGGAGTGGAACGTCTTCATGATATTCGGGGTGCTGTCCTTGTTCGTCGCGCACGCCCGCATCGGTCTCCGTGACCTGAGGCATCCGGTGGTGGTGGCGATCTTGTTCGTCGTCATCGCGGGAATCGTCTTGCTGGGCAACATGTTTCCGCGCAAGATTTCCTTCCTGCCGGGGATGCGGTATTACGCCGGCAACTGGGACACCACGCTGTGGTGCATCAAGCCCTCGGCCACCGACAAGATCACCCGGGGCATCGTGGCGATCGCGAGCATGCCGCAGGCCCAGTTGGAGCGGTTCTACGGCAGCCCGGAGGCCGCGCAGATCCCGCTCTACATGGGATATGCGTTCCGCGGGTTCAACACTCACGGCCGGGCGTTGTTCACGCTCGCGCACCGCGCGATGGCGGGCCAGAACGAGGATGACTATGTCCTCACCGACGGCGAGCGCATCTGCAGCACCGCCATCGGCTGGAATTTCGGCGACGGCCACATGCACAACGAGCAGCTGATCGCCGCCCTGCAGGAGCGCTGCCACTTCGAGCCGGGGGAGGTGCGGGTGGTCCTGCTCGACGCGCAGCCCATCCACAAGCAGACTCAGGCCTATCGGCTGGTGGACGCGGCGACGGGCGAGTTCGAGCGCGGCATCGTCCGGGTCGCCGACATGGTGACCCGGCAGCCGTGGGCCGACGACGTCCCCGTCGAGGTGCTGTCCGAGAACGCGCCGAATGTGACGCCAGAGTGACGGCCAGCCGCGCCACCTAGGCGCTCGCCCGCACCTCCTGCGCCGCGGCGACCATGTTCTTCAGCGACGCGGTGACCTCGTCGGAGTTGCGAGTCTTCAGCCCACAGTCGGGGTTGACCCAAAGCCGTTCCGCTGGAACGGCTCTCAGCGCCGCGCGCAAGGACTCCGCCATCTCGGTCGTGCTCGGCACCCGCGGCGAGTGGATGTCGTAGACGCCGGGGCCGACGCTGTTGGAAAAGCCGATCGAGTTGAGGTCGTCCAGCACCTCCATGTGTGAACGTGCCGCCTCGATGGACGTCACGTCCGCGTCCAAGTCGGCGATCGCCCCGATCACCTCACCGAACTCCGAATAGCACAGGTGGGTGTGGATTTGCGTGGAGTCGGCCACGCCGGAGGTAGCCAACCGGAAAGACCCTACGGCCCAACGCAAGTAATCCTCCTGATCGGCGCGGCGCAGCGGTAGCAGCTCGCGCAGCGCCGGCTCGTCGACCTGGATGACCGCGATGCCGGCGGACTCCAGGTCCACGGTCTCGTCCCGGATGGCGAGCGCAACCTGGTTGGCGGTGTCGGCCAGCGGCTGATCGTCGCGGACGAACGACCAAGCGAGGATGGTGACCGGGCCGGTCAGCATGCCCTTAACCGGCTTGTCGGTCAACGACTGCGCGTACTTGATCCACTCGACGGTCATCGGGTGGGTGCGAATCACGTCGCCGTACAGGATCGGTGGGCGCACGCAGCGGCTGCCGTAGGACTGCACCCATCCGTTCTGCGTGGCGAAGAAGCCCTCGAGCTGCTCGGCGAAGTACTGCACCATGTCGTTGCGCTCCGGCTCGCCGTGCACCAGCACGTCGAGCCCGAGCTCCTCCTGCAGCTTGATGACGTCGGCGATTTCCTTCTTCATCCGGTTCTCGTATTCCGCCTGATCGATCTCGCCGGCCCGGAGTGCGGCGCGCGCCTTGCGGATCGCGGAGGTCTGCGGGTAGGAGCCGATCGTCGTGGTGGGCAGCGGCGGCAGGTGCAGCCGCTCCTCCTGGCTGGCGCGGCGCCCCGCGGCGTCACCACGATGGGTGCCCGACGCGACGATCGAGGCGATGCGGTCGCGTAGCCGGTCGTTGTGCAGCCGCGGATCGCTTTTGCGGGAGGCCACCGCGGCATTGGACGCCGCGATCGCGTCGGCGACGGCATCGCGTCCGTCGCGCAGTGCGCGCGCGAGCGTCACCACCTCGGCGACCTTCTCCTGGCCGAACGCCAGCCAGCTGCGCAGCGCGTCGTCCAGATCGGTTTCCGGTTCCAGGGAGTACGGCACGTGCATCGTGGAGCAGGAGGTCGAGACCGCCACTGTCGCAGCGGAATTCCGAAGCGTGGCCAACTTGCCGAGCGTCGACTCCAGATCGGTGCGCCAGATGTTGCGCCCGTCGACGACGCCGGCCACCAGGGTCTTGTCGGCCAACTCCGGAATGCCCGCCAGCGCGGTGTCGGCGCCGTACACCAGGTCGACGCCGATCGCCTCGACCGGCGTGCGGGCCAGCCCGGCCAGGGAGGCGCCGGGATCACCGAAATAGGTGGCGACGTAGATGGCCGGCCGGTTGCTGACCTTGCCCAGCACGTTGTAGACGGCCTCGGCCAGCGCCGGGGCGTCGGGGGAGATGTCGGTCACCAGCGCCGGCTCGTCGAACTGCACCCACTGCGCGCCGTTATCGGCGAGCTGGCACAACAACTCCGAGTAGATTCCCACCAGCTCCTGGAGCCGCTCGATCGGCGCACCACCGCCGTTCACCGCCTTGCTCAACAGCAGGAAGGTGATCGGTCCGATCACGACCGGGCGGGCGGGAATCCCTTGCCCGAGCGCCTCTTTGAGTTCGGAGAGCACCTTGTCGGGGTTGAGCGAGAACGTGGTCGCGGGCTCGATCTCGGGAACCAGGTAGTGGTAGTTGGTGTCGAACCACTTGGTCATCTCCAGCGGCGCGACGTCGGAGTTGCCCCGCGCGGCGGCGAAGTAGCGATCCAGGTCGTCGGGGACCTGCGCGGCGCGCGCGGGCAGGGCGCCCAGCAGCACCGCGGTGTCCAGCATCTGGTCGTAATAGGAGAACGTGTTCACGGGTACCGAGTCCAGACCGGCGGCGGCGAGGCCCGCCCACATGTCTCGGCGCAGCGTGGCGGCAACGGATTCCAGCTCCGATCGGCTGGTGCGCCCGGCCCAGTAGCCCTCGGTGGCGCGCTTGAGTTCGCGTTTTGGCCCGATACGGGGGGAGCCGGTGACGGTGGCGGTGAATGGTTGAGCGGTCACTGTCTGGTCCTATCAATCAGCGGGGTGGTCACCGCCGGAGGACGTTTAGCCGATCCGCCGCGGCATGCACCTTGCGCACAACCGCAACGCGTTCAGCCAAGCGCCCATTCCACGAGGCGATGAGCCGCCGGACGCGGCGCGCCCGGCACAGCTGGCAGGTCTTCGGACTCGCAGGCACGCACCCGGTGGTGCTCCTAATGGCCGTCGCTTCCCAGTCTTGCGACCAGTGCTTGTGTGACGGCGGTCGTTCCTGCATACCGCTGCGGGACAGTCCCGGGCTCTCACCGGGTTCCCTCTCGCGAAGCGTTACTAACCCGCCTCGCTCGATGCCGAAGTCGCGTGGTGCGGCGACGGCAGACCAGCTGCGTAGTGGACTTTACCCTCGGCCGGCCAGGGCGTCGGCGATGGGGACATCGCCGTTGTTGAAGTCGATGGTTCGGCGGATCGTGGCATCTTCCGCTAGTGCGGCGGCTATGACGAGTGCGACGTCCGCACGTGAGACTTCCCCTTTGCCCTGCCCGAGCGTGATGTGGCCGGTGGCCGGATCGAGGGTGAGCCGGCCCGGTCCCAGCACGGTCCAGTCCAGATCGCTGGCGCGCAGGTGGGCGTCCGCCGCCGCCTTGGACTCCGCGTAGGGGAAGAACGAATTATCCTGCGATACACCGTGATCCGGCCCCGCGCCGAAGTAGGAGACCATCACGAACCGCTTGACACCCGCCCGCGCGGCGGCATCGATCACGCGGATGGCGGCGTCGCGGTCGACGGCGTAGCTCCGCGCCGGGTTGCCGCCGCCGGCTCCCGCCGAGAAGACGACCGCGTCGTGCCCGGCCACCAACCCGGCCAGCGCATCGATGTCGAGCTGTTCGATATCGGCCACCACCGGCTTGGCCCCGGTGGCCGCGACGTCATCGAAGTGGTCGGGGTTGCGGAACACCGAACTCACCTGGTCGCCGCGTTCGGTCAGGATGCGGGCCAGTTGCAGCGCGACCTTGCCGTGGCCGCCGATGACGATGATCCGTGCCATGCCCCCGACGGTAGCTTCCGAGCCGAGCGCCCGGCCAGCCGGGCGGTGGCGGCCCGGCGCCCGGCCAGCCGGGCGGTGGCGACCCGCTAGAGCTTTACCCGCCCCATGATGATGTCGATGATCGGCTTGCCGGGCGGATAGGCGTTGGTGAGCGAGGCCATCGTGTGTCCGTAATCCACCAGCAACGTGATCCCGCTGATGCCGAAGGCGGCGGCGCTGTTCAGGAACGCCATCACGTCGCCCATCTGCTCCGGGGTGTGCACCTTCGAACCGGTCTCTTCGCGATAGTCCTGCGCGAAGGTGAGCCAGAGGTCGGCGTTGGCCTGCGCCAGCGGGGTGTCGGTGGGACCGGGGCAGATCGCGTTGATCCGAATGCCCTTCTTCAGCAGCGGATAGCCCTGGGTCGCGACGTAGGCGTTGACGACCTTCTTGGAAAAGCCGTAATGGATGATGCCTTCCGACTCGTGGGCCTTGACCCACTCTTGCGCCGAGGCGAAGTCCGGCGTGGCGAGGAACTCCGTCAGCAGCTCCAGGTCGTTTTCCCAGCCCATGCCGGCGACCGAGGAGATGAAGCAGATCGCCGAGCCCGACGGCAGCTGATTCTTCTCGAGCAGCCGGTCGATGAGATGGCGGTGGCCGATGAAGTTGATCGCCATCAGGTCGGTTGTGCCGTCGGCGATGCCGGCTGCCGAGAACAGGGCGTGGACCGGACCGTCCAACTGCTCGAGCGCGGCGTCGATCGACTCGGGATCGCGCAGGTCCACCTGGATGGACTTGGCGACGTCGTAGTTGACCGGCGCGTAATCCATCACGATCACTTCGGCGCCCAGCTCGGCGGCCGACTTGGCCGCCGCCGCACCCATGCCGGTGGCGCCGCCAACGACGAGAGCCCGCTTGCCGTCGTAACGCAACCGATCGACAACAGTCATGGAAATCCCCTTCTCATTCACCGCCAACGCGATTCTAATCGCCCAACTGTATGGGTAACAGTTTTTTGGTTCAACACCTACCCGGCGCGAACCGCGACACCACGCAAAACCGTGTCCCGCACGTGCACCAACGCGGCGCGCTTGCCGACCTCGGCAAGGATGTTCTCCGGTATCCACTGCAAGCCGATGACGCAGCGCGCAAGCATCGCGGTGGACGCGCCGTCCACACTGATCTCGCCCGATCGGATGCCCTCGGAAAGGAGCGTTTTCATCTGCCGGAGTCGGGTCGCGTACAACCACCCCGGGTTGGGGGTGTCCGGCGGCGATTGACGCATCCAGGCGAGCTGAATCCGGAACTCGTCGGAAAACCGATCGAGCGCATTGACGTTGACCCAGCTCAGTGCGTCCAGCTTCTCGACGGGCGTGGCATCCGAGCGCAGGACGTTGACCCAGCCCGCCTCGACCTTCCGGCCGAACGATTCCATGATCGATGCGAGTAGCTCGTCCTTCGACCCGATCATCCGGTAGACGGTCCCGGTGCCAAGACCGGCAGCGGACGCGATGTCCCTGATGGTGGTGGCCTCGTAGCCTTTTCGGCCGAATTCGGTTCGCGCCACCGCACGAACGTGCGCCGCTTTGTCGCTGGGATCGGCGTCGCTGTCGTCCGACCAGGTCTCGATGACGTCCCTGGCGGCCGCGAAGGCGTTGGACCCGTCGAGCTCTGAGTCGGTAGGTGGCCGGGTTGCCAATCCCTCCAACATGATTCGGCATAGCAGCGCGGCCACCTGGTCGGCGGGCGACTTATGGCGCATGACGTCGAGGCCAACCTGCAGCATGGTCTGGCAAATCCGGTCGGCCAACGTGGGCAGATCGATATCGGGTTTGATGTAGCCGCTCCACCTGCCCGCGCGCAGGGTTTGCAGCATCGCCTCCTGAATCGCCACGGGCCGCTGCTGCGTCAGCTTCATCAGCTCCGGATCCGTGCTCGGCCCCTCGTAGAACGACATCTGCAGCGCCGCCCGATGCCGCACGGCGCAGTCCGCGATCGCCGAGCCCAGTTCGACGACCTGCTCGGGAACCGGTCGGGGGTCGGGCTTGTCCAACTTCGCTTGCGCGGCTTGCCCGATCCGATCCAGATCGTCCTGATAGCGGCGGATCAACTCGATGAGGATCGCCTCTTTGGACTCGAAATGGTGGTAGAGGCTGCCGGGAAGGATCCCCGCCGCGTCGGCGATCTCCTGCAACGAGGTCCGCAATCCCGACTGCGCGATCAACGAGGCGGCGGTGGTGAGGATCTCGGTTCGCCGGGTACCCAATTCAACTGGGGCGCTGGCTCGCAATGGCTCCGCTCTCGGCATGATCAGCGGTGCGCACATCCGGACGACTGCGGACCGGCAAACATACGCATTCGTCCCTCTCGCGAACCAAATCTTTGTTAGAGGCTATCAGACCCGAGCCCGCGAATGCGCTGCATAACAGGGGTGACGGGACCCATTCTAGGCGTCTGGACACCGATGCGCAGGCACTCCCGAGCGTCTTGCGCACCGATCGGATCGCGGCGGCGGGTCGTCGGTACCATCATCTCTTCGCAAGGCGCGCACCGAGTTCGGTGAGGTAGTGGTCGGGACCACCGAGGAACGCGCTCCAGCTCAGCAGACGCTTGAGGTACAGGTGCGCGTCGTGCTCCCAGGTGTAACCGATCCCGCCGAACACCTGGATGGCCGTATCACCCACGGTGGCCAGCCGCCCAGCGAACGCTTTTGCGCGCAGCGCGGCAAGATGCCGCTCGTCGGGGTCGGCGTTGTCGGCGGCCCACAGGGCGTGGATCACCCCGCTCCGGGCCAACTCGACGGTCTCGAACATGTCGACGCACAGATGCTGGACCGCCTGGAACGAGCCGATCGGCTGACCGAATTGCGTTCGGGTTTTGGCATATTCGACGGCGATATGCATGACCGCGCGCGCGGCGCCGAGAGCGTCCGCGGCAGTAGCGATCAGCACGTCGTCGAACACCGCCGCCACGTCCTCGGGAGACGCCGCGGCCAGTCGCTGCGCGGGCGCCGCCTCGAAAGAGACACGGAACTGCTTGCGGGTCTGGTCGATACCGCGCTCGGGCGTGACCGAAACGCCCGGCGCGTCGGTCCGCACCGCGAAAAGCCCTGGGCCGCGGTCATCCTCGGCGAACGCCAACAACACGTCCGCCGCGGCGGCGTCGGGCACCGCGCCGATCTCGCCCCGCAGCTCGACGTCGGGGCCCCGTGGGCTCGCGGCAACCTCGGCATCCGGGAAGCAGACCGTGGCGACCGTGGTGCCATCGGCGATTCCGCTCAACAGCCCGGCCGCGGTGTCGGTGGCGCCGAGCCGCGTCAGCGCTCGCGCGGCGGCGACCGCGGTCGACAACCACGGCCCCGGATGCAGGGCGGCGCCTAGCTCTTCGGCCACGATGCCGGCCTCGACCATGGTCATGCCGGCGCCGCCGTAGCCCTCCGGTACCAGCAGACCGGTCGTTCCCAGATCGGCAAGGCCAAGCCACACCGGTTCATTGGTGCCAATCGGATCGTCGAGCAGCGGCCGAACGTGACCCGAGATCGGGGCCTTCTCGGCCAGAAAGCGCCGGGTGGTGTCGCGCAGTGCGACCTGCTCGTCGGTGAACTCGAGATTCATTTGCGCGGCAACCCGAGTACCCGTTGGGCGGTGATGTTCTTGTTGATCTGCGTCGTCCCTCCCGCGATGGTGAGCGAGCGCGACGTCAGCCGGTAGTTCGCCCATTGCGCACCGGCGCCGCGGGTGCCCAGCACGTCGAACGCCAGGGCGGCCATATCCTGCCCGAGCTCGCCCCACACGGTCTTGGCGAGGCTTGCCGAGGCGAACGCTGTAGTTTCGGAGCCGCCGTGCAGCGTCGCCGAGATCGACCGCTGGCACAGGACCTCGAGATACTTGATGCGGAGCGCGATTTCGCCGAGGCGCCGCAGCGTGACCGGGTCCTCGAGCGCGTCGGTGTACGCGGCGATGTCGTCGACCAGTTCTTCGAGCCGTACCTGCATTTCGGCGTATAGCCGGGCGGCGCCGGCGCGCTCGTGGCTGAGCGTCGTGGTGGCCACTTGCCAGCCCGCATTCAACGGTCCGAGCAACGCGTCCGCCGGGACCCGCACGTCGTGGAAGAACACCTCGGCGAAATCGGCGTCGCCGTTGAGCGTCACCAGCGGGCGGACGTCGATGCCCGGCAGCGTCATGTCGACAATCAGGCAGGAGATGCCCTTGTGCTTGGGCGCGTCGGGATCGGTGCGCACGTACAGCTGGCACCAGTCCGCCCGATGTCCCAGCGAGGTCCAGATCTTTTGGCCGTTGACGACGAAGTCGTCACCGTCACGCACCGCGCGGGTTCGCAGTGCCGCGAGATCGGACCCCGCTTCGGGTTCCGACATCCCTTGGCACCAGATGTCGTCGGCCCGCATCATGCGGGGGAGCAGCGTGAGCTTCTGCTCTTCGGTGCCATACTGCATGATGGCGGGGGCGATATTGTTGAGCCCAATAACGTTGAGCGGCATCGGGGCTCGAGCGCGCGTGGTTTCCTCGGTGTAGACCAGCTGCTCGAGAACCGTCGCGCCGCGGCCGCCGTACTCACGAGGCCAGGAGACCGCGGCCCAACCCGCGTCGGCCATCGTCGCGCTCCACGCGCGCAGCATCTCGATGGCGGCGTCGTCGCGTCCGGCGGGTCGACGGGCGGCCACCAACTCGTCGGTCAGGTTCTGCGACAGCCAGTCGCGCAGCTCGATGCGGAACTGTTCCACTTCCGCCGGGTATGAGAAGTCCACGTTTGCTTGTCTTAAACCCTTCAACTGCGACCAAGCCGGACTTTACGGTTGGGCAGATCTTTGGTCAATGTTCAGGGAAGGCGACCTCGGCGTTGCCCGGCATCGCGCTGACGCCGCGTCGCTCACACACTTCCAGCACCTCGTCCACGATCGAGGTGGGCACGATGAACTCTTCCGTCGACGAGATCGCGGGGTTGTCGACCGAATCGTAGGAGGCGATGGCGGTGCCGCCGCCCTTCCTGATCTCGTCGACCACGTCGTCGGCCACGTCGGAGCCCGCGCCCTCACCGTGCATCGAGCCGCCGACGTCGTTGACCACCACTGCGACCCGGCCGGTGAAGTCAATCACTGCTCCTTGCCAACGTGCATCGTGTCGATTGACTGGGGTGGCACCGGACTTTACGGTGGAACAGATATTTGGTCAACGAAGTCCAAACGGTTCGGAGAGTGAGCGTGTCCACCGACGTTCGCGGTGACCGGCTGCCGGGCCTCGGCATGCTTGCGTCCGCGCTTGCGGGCCGCGCCGTGGCGGTGGTCGAGCTGCCACCGGGTGAACGTTCCTGGACCGACGGCCAGACCAGTGTCACGTCATTGGGCCCGTCGGTGATAGGGGTCGATGCGGGATGGGGCCTGGCCATTGACGGGCGGTCAGAAGGCGATGGTGTTTGCGGCACGTGTCCTGCCGCAGCCGCTACTACAGCGCTTGGCCGCGCTGGCGGCGAAGCGCCGCAAGGGAAAGGAATTCACCTTCGACTATCCGAGTCAGATCATCGCGGGCCTGCTGGGCCTTCCGGAGGAGGACTATCCCCAGTTCCAGCGGTGGTCCATCTCGTTGCTGAGCTGGATCCTGAATCCCGAACGCGGGCTTGCCGCATCGGCCGCGCTGTGCGACTACTTCGCGCCGATCCTCGCATCCCGCCGCGCCGAACCCAAGGACGATCTGATCAGCGCGCTGGCCGAGGCGGAGATCGACGGGGAGAAGCTCGCAGACGAGGAGATCTACTCGTTCCTCCGCCTGCTGCTCCCGGCCGGGGTGGAAACGACGTACCGGTCCCTCGGCAGCCTGCTGCTCGCGCTGCTGTCCGATCCCGCGCAGCTGGATGCCATCCGCGCGGACCGGTCGCTGCTGCCGCAAGCCATCGAGGAGGGCGTGCGGTGGGAACCGCCCCTGCTGACCATCACCCGGGTGGCCACCCGGGACACCGAACTCGGCGGGGTGCCGATACCCGCAGGCTCGACGGTGATGCCGATGCTGGGATCCGCCAACCGGCAGGAAGACCGCTACCCCGATCCGGACACGTTCGACATCTTCCGGCAAGCCAGGGCACACCTGGGCTGGGGGCACGGCGTGCACGTCTGCCTCGGCATGCACCTGGCCCGGCTGGAAATGCGCACCGCCATCAACCTTTTGCTCGACCGGCTACCGAACCTGCGGCTGGACCCCGACGCGGACGACCCGCATATCCGCGGGCAGATTTTCCGCTCACCGACGTCGGTACCGGTGCTGTTCGACCCCCAATAACCAGCCCCGAAAAGGTTGCGCCTTGCCAATCGGCTAGTTTCCGGTAAGGCTCTCCATAGCCCCTCCGCGATTCAAAAGAGAGTGACAGATATGACTGAGGCTGTAAAGGTTCGTTTTGAGCCGAAGATGATGATCGACGGCAAGCTCGTCGACGGGCAAGCCGGCACCTTCACGAACATCAACCCGGCGACCGAGGAGCCGCTCGGGGAGGTCGCCGACGCATCCAAGGAGGACATGCACCGGGCCATCGACGCCGCCCGGCGCGCCTTCGACGAGAGCGACTGGTCGACCAACCGGGAGCTGCGGAAGCGCTGCCTATTGCAGCTGCACGAGGCGATCGAATCGGAAAAGGAAGAGCTGCGCGAGGAGCTCATCCTGGAGGTGGGCTCGCCCCGGGCGATCACGTTCGGCCCGCAGCTGGACGCCCCACTGGAAGACGGCTTGAAGTACCCCGCCAGGCTGATCGACGAGTACGCCTGGGAAACCGACCTGGGTGACAAGGTGATCAGCCTGACCGGCACGCTGACCACCCGCAAGGTCTGGCGCGAACCGGTGGGCGTGGTCGGCGCCATCGTGCCGTGGAACTTCCCCTTCGAGGTCACCCTCAACAAGCTCGGTCAGGCGCTCGGCACCGGTAACACCGTGGTGCTCAAGCCCGCGCCGAACACCCCGTTCAACGCCACCCGGCTGGGACGGCTGATCGCCGAGAAAACCGACATTCCCGCTGGCGTCGTGAACGTCGTCACCGCGTCGGATCACTTTGTGGGCGAGGAGCTCACGCTGTCGCCGAAGGTGGACCTGATCTCGTTCACCGGGTCGACCGTGGTCGGACAGCGGATCATGGAAAAGGGCGCGGCCACCATGAAGCGGCTTTTCCTGGAGCTCGGCGGTAAGTCGGCCACCATCGTCTTGGAGGACGCCGATTTCGGGATGGCGTGCGCAATCGGCATCGCGCCGTGCATGCACGCCGGGCAGGGCTGCGCGAATCCCACCCGGATGCTGTTGCCGCGCTCGCGCTACGACGAGGGTGTGGAGATCCTGAAGAGCATCTACGAGAACGTCACGTGTGGCGACCCGCAGGACCCCGGAACGCTGTGCGGGCCGGTGATTTCGGAGGTGCAGCGCAACCGCGTGATGGGCTACATCCGGAAGGGCGTCGAGGAGGGCGCCACCGCGCTGGTCGGCGGGCCCGACGCGCCCACCGGGTTCGACAAGGGATTCTTCGTTCGGCCAACGCTTTTCACCGACGTCGACAACTCGATGACCATCGCCCAGGAGGAAATCTTCGGTCCGGTGCTGGCGGTCATTCCGTTCGACGACGAGGAGGACGCGATCCGGATCGCCAACGACAGCAAGTACGGGCTGGCGGGCAACGTGATGTCGGGCTCGCTGGAACATTCGCTGGCGGTGGCCCGCCGGATTCGGGCCGGCTTCATGGGCGTCAACGGCGGCGCGCCCTATGGTGCCGACACCCCGTTCGGCGGCTACAAGTACAGCGGGGTGGGACGCCAGAACGGCGTCGCCGGGTTCGACCAGTACACCGAGATCAAATCGGTCGGCTATCCCGCCGGCTAACGGGACCACTGTTCTGCGAGATTGCCGTCATGGCTGTGGTTTTCGCTCGGCCGCGACCATGGCGGCAATCTCGGCGTGCGTGGGTGGTCAGCGGGGCCCGACAGGCCGTTTCAAGGTGCAGACGATGCTCCACTCGAAATAGTGTTCCCCGCCTTTGTCATAGTCCTTGAAACCGTGGGCAACTTGGGTGCGTTGCACCGACGACCCGACGATCTCCCAGCCCTGTTCTCCGTAGGCCTGCGTTAGCCGGTTCGCCTCCTCCAGCACCGCTTGCAGGGACTCGTTCGTGTACGCAACGAAGGTGCTTTCCCACTGCCGGGGATACCACTTGTCGTCCGATGCCAGCCACCAGCCGGGGCCGGGTGAAGGGGTGCTCACGTCCGGGCACCCTACGGCGCCGAAGTCTCCGGAAACATGAACTGAACATGACCGTCGCGATATGCACCGCCGAAGAGCTGTCATCGGAAGACCGCCAAACCCACCCCGCCCCGCGCCCTCCCAACGCGTTGGTTGACAATCGACGCAAAGACTCACCAATACCTGAGGTCCTAGCGTCAAAGGAGACACAACCATGGCTGAAGCCGTCATCGTCGAGGCCGTCCGCTCACCGCTCGGGAAGCGCAACGGAGGCCTGTCGGGGGTGCACCCGGCCGACCTGTCCGCGCAGGTCCTCAACGGGCTGGTCGACAAGGCCGGTATCGACCCGGGAATCGTCGACGACGTCATCTGGGGCTGCGTCATGCAGGCAGGTGAGCAGGCCCTCGACATCGGCCGCACCGCGCTGCTGGCCGCCGGTTGGCCCGAGACCGTGCCGGGCGTGACTGTCGACCGCCAATGCGGGTCGAGCCAGCAGTCCATCCACTTCGCCGCGGCGGGCGTGGTCGCCGGACACTACGACGTCGTCGTCGCCGGCGGTGTCGAGTCGATGTCGCGCACCCCCATGGGTTCGTCGCTGGCCGGTGGCGGCAACCCCTACCCGCAGGCCTTCAAGGACCGCTACCACAAGACGCCCAACCAGGGCCTCGGTGCCGAAATGATCGCCGAGCAGTGGGGCTTCGACCGCACCGCGCTCGACGAATTCTCGCTGGGATCACACGAAAAGGCCGCTGCCGCACAGGATTCCGGCGCGTTCGACGACCAGATCGTCGGCATCAAGGATCAGGATGGCAACGTCGTCCTCAAGGACGAGGGTATCCGCCGCGGCACCCCGATGGAGAAGATGGCGTCGCTGAAGCCGGCGTTCAAGGAGGACGGGGTGATCCATGCCGGCAACTCCTCGCAAATCACCGACGGTTCGGCCGCACTCCTGTTCATGTCGGCAGAGAAGGCCAAGGAACTGGGCCTTACACCGATCGCCAAGGTGCACACCGCGGTACTGGCCGGCGCCGACCCGGTGATCATGCTGACCGCGCCCATCCCGGCGACGCAGAAGGCGCTCAAGAAGTCCGGCCTCTCGATCGGCGACATCGGGGCCTACGAGGTCAACGAGGCGTTCGCGCCCGTCCCGCTGGCGTGGCTGAAAGACATTGGGGCCGATGAGAAGAAACTCAACCCCAACGGCGGCGCCATCGCGCTGGGCCACCCGCTGGGCGGCTCGGGTGCGCGGTTGATGACCACGCTGCTCTACCACATGCGCGACAAGGGAATTCGCTACGGCCTGCAGACGATGTGCGAAGGTGGTGGCCAGGCCAACGCCACCATCGTGGAGCTGTTGTGACGGACGCTGCCAGCGACCAACCGGCGGTGCTGGCCGAACGACGCGGCAACGTCATGGTGATCACCATCAACCGGCCCGAGGCCCGCAACGCGGTCAACGGAGCCGTCAGCATCGGTGTCGGGGACGCGCTCGATGCGGCGCAACACGACCCCGAGGTGCGGGCCGTGGTGATCACCGGCGCCGGCGACAAGTCGTTCTGCGCCGGCGCCGATCTCAAGGCGATCTCGCGCCGGGAGAACCTGTATCACCCCGAGCACGGCGAGTGGGGGTTCGCGGGTTACGTACGCCACTTCATCGACAAGCCCACCATCGCGGCGGTCAACGGCACCGCCCTGGGTGGGGGCACCGAGCTGGCCCTGGCCAGTGACCTGGTGGTGGCAGACGAGCGGGCAAAATTCGGCCTGCCGGAGGTGAAACGCGGGCTGATTGCGGCCGCGGGCGGCGTGTTCAGGATCGTGCAGCAGCTGCCGCGCAAGGTGGGAATGGAGCTGCTGCTGACCGGCGAGCCGATCGCCGCCTCCGACGCCTTCGAATGGGGGCTGATCAACCAGGTGGTCGAGGAGGGCACGGTGCTGGAAGCCGCGTTGGCCCTGGCCGCCCGGGTGACCGTCAACGCGCCGCTGTCCGTGCAGGCCAGCAAGCGCATCGCCTACGGCGTCGACGACGGGGTCGTCACCGACGAGGAAGCGGGATGGCAGCGCACCATGAAAGAAATGGGCGTCCTGCTGCGGTCCGAAGACGCCAAGGAGGGGCCGCTCGCTTTCGCCGAGAAGCGCGAGCCGGTCTGGAAGGCGCGCTAGCTCAGGTCGCGAGGACATTCACCCCGCGCTGGAACGCGCCGGGCAGCAGCGTGCACGCCGGCACGATGGCACGGCGTGTGAGCGGTGGGGTGCTAGCCAACACCAGGCCGCGGGTAAGTAACCGGTAGCTTCGGGTAATCCGTTGCCACGCAAGCTCATACGATGACGGTTTCTCGTCGACGATGGCGGCGACCGCCGCCGCCGCTTGCTTGACCGCCAGGCTGATACCCTCGCCGGTCAGCGCGTCCTCGTACCCCGCCGCGTCACCGACCAGGAGCACCCGTCCCGCGACGCGGCGGGAGACCACCTGCCGCAACGGCCCGCACCCACGCGCATCGCCGCGGCCGGCGCCCTGCAACTGCCCGGCCAGCCGGGGGAACCAGGCGAGGTCGGGCCGGCCCCGCGACAAGATCGCCACGCCAACGAGGTCCGGTTCCACCGGGGTCACGTATGCCTCGCCCCAGCGCGACCAGTGCACTTCGACGAATTCCGACCACGCCGGCACCCGGTAATGCCAACGGACGCCGTAGCGCCGCGGCGTCCCCGCCGTCGCCGTGATTCCGACGGACCGCCTGACCTGAGAATGCAGTCCGTCGGCCGCCACCAACCATTTCGCGCGGACACCGGCGGCCGTCACCCCGTGGGCGTCCTGCTGCACGGTGGTCACCCGCGTCCGAATCCATTCGGCGTCTTGCTCTTTGGCGCGCGCGGCCAGTGCCGCGTGCAACGTCGTGCGCCGCACCCCCCGTCCCGGCCCGTTGCGAAACCGCGCCTGCGCCCGGCGGTGTTCGCTGACGTACGCGATGCCATGGAAGGGCATGCCGACCGGGTCGACCCCGAGGGACTTCAGCTCGGCCAGCCCGCCGGGCATCAGGCCCTCGCCGCACGCCTTGTCGATGGGACCCTCGCGCGGGTCGGCGACGATCACCGAAAGTCCTTGGCGGCGTGCGTGTAACGCCGTGGCCAGGCCGCCCGGGCCGCCGCCGACAATCAACAGGTCGGTGTCGTAGTCGGTCACGTGTAGCCCAGCGCGGAGTTCTCGACCTGCAGCCGCACCCTCAGCAGCGCCGCGTTCGCCAGGGTGAAAACGGCCGCGGTCAGCCACGCCGTGTGCACCAACGGCAGCGCCAACCCCTCAGCCACCACTGCAACATAGTTCGGATGGTGCAGCCACCGGTAGGGACCCTGGCGCACCAGCGGGGCCTGCGGCAGCACGATCACGCGGGTGTTCCACCGCCGCCCCAGCGTGGCGATGCACCACCAGCGCAGGCCCTGGCTGAGCGCCACCACCGCCAGCATCGGCCAACCAAGCCAGGCGATGAACGGCCGGTGCAGCGCCCACGGCTCGAGAACGCAGCCGACCAGCAGCCCGGTGTGGATGAGCACCATCACCGGATAGTGCGGTCGGCCAAATTCCTTGGCGCCCTGGGCAAACGACCACTGCGCGTTCCGCTTGGACAGCACCAGCTCGACGACGCGCTCGATGCCGACCGCCAGGACCAGCAGGTAATACATGTCTCCACTATCTATTGACGACTACCGGGTCTACGGTGCCGCCGCCGCGCGGGTTCAACCTAGCGAGCGTAATGCCAGTGCAAAATTCCGGGCCGAAAGCCACCGAGGCGTGACGCCCGCCACCCCCGGGCGGTCTCCGCCCGCTAGTGTCGACGGTATGCGGATCCTGGTCACCGGTGCCACGGGCTACGTCGGATCTCGGCTGGTCACGGCGCTGCTGGCGGACGGGCACCAGGTCCTGGCGGCCACCCGAGAACCCGAGCGCCTCAGGCGGTTCGGATGGCACGGTGAAGTCACACCGGTGACCCTCGACGCCGCGGACCCCGCGTCGACCCGAGCCGCGTTTGCCGACGCCGGACCCGTTGACGTGGTGTATTACCTGGTGCACGCCATCGGGCAGCCGGGCTTCCGCGACGCCGACAAGGCCGCGGCCGCCAACCTGGCCGCGGCGGCTCGGGACGCCGGTGTGCGCCGGATCGTCTACCTGGGCGGATTCGTGCCCGCCGGCGAGGTGTTGTCCGAGCACCTGACGAGCCGGGCCGAAGTGGCCGAGGCCCTTACCGTCCCGGGCGGCCCGGGGCTGGTGTGGCTGGGCGCGGCGATGATCATCGGTGCCGGCTCGACCTCGTTCGAGATGATGCGCTACGTGGGCGACCGTTTTCCGCTCATTCCCATGCCGAGCTGGATGGACAACCCGATCGACCCGATCTCGATCCGTGACGTCCTGCATTACCTCGTCGCCGCCGCCGACTCCGACCTGGTGCCGGCCGGGGCGTATGACATCTGCGGCCCGGACACCGTGTCCTACCGCGAGTTGCTCAAGACGTATACGCGCATCTCCGGCAGGTGGCACGCCGGGTTGCCGGTCGGCAGGGTCGACACGGGCCTGGCGTCGCTGATCACCGGCGTCGCCCTGCCGGTGCCGCCCGGGTTGGCCGGTGATCTGGTCGAATCGCTGGACCACCCGATGGTGGCGTCGAAGGGCGACGTACGCGGTCGGGTGCCGGACCCGCCCGGTGGCCTGCTCGGTGTCGACGACGCCATTGCCCTAACCTTGGCCGATCAGTCGAATCGTCCATCCCCGGTCAACGCCCTGGCCGATCCCCATCACCTCGCCGACACCGATCCCGCGTGGGCCGGTGGTGACGTGCGGCGCATCCGCCACGTCGCCCGGCGGGTCACCCCGCCCATCGTGCGGCCGGCTCTGGGGCTGGTGAGCATGGTCCCCGGCCCGCTCGCCGGAGCGCTTCGCACCGGCCTTGATCTGCTGATCGCCCTGACCCCGAAGGTGCATCCCGCATGAGTCAGTCAACCGCCCAGTCCAGCACAGGCACGCTGTCCGAGTGGTGGCGCGCCCTCACCAACGTCGCTGTGCCCCATCACGAATCGCCGGCCGTCGTTCGACGCCGGCGCGTCATCGTCGCCATCACGGTGGTTGTCGGCGCCGGGGTACTCGGGTTTTCGCTACGGCGCCATCCGGGGGATTCGAGCTTCTACTGGCTGACCCTGGCGCTGGCGGGGGTGTGGCTCGCCGGCGGGTTCATCTCCGGCCCGCTGCACCTGGGCGGCATCTGCTGGCGCGGCCGCAATCAAAGGCCGGTCATCACCGGGACGACCATCGGTCTCCTGCTGGGCGGCGTGTTCGTCATCGGCGGACTGATCGCTCGCGAGATCACGCCGGTGGCGGAGTTGATAACCCGGGTACTGGAATACGCCCACCACGGGTGGTATCCGGTGATCGTGGCGATCACGCTTGTCAACGGCGTCGCCGAGGAGGTGTTCTTCCGCGGCGCGCTCTACACCGCACTGGGTCGCTACCATCCCATCGTGATTTCGACCGTCCTCTACACGGCCGCGACGCTGGCCAGCGGCAACCCCATGCTCGGTTTCGCCGCGGTCATCTTGGGCACGGTGTGCGCGTTCGAGCGCCGGGCGACCGGGGGTGTCCTGGCGCCGATGCTCACCCACTTGGTGTGGGGGCTGATCATGGTGCTCGTGCTGCCCCCGATGTTCGGCGTCTGACGCCGTTATCGGACCGAACCGACCACTTCGCGGGCCAGCGCGCGCATGGCGGCCGCGTGCGCCGGCCGCACGAAGAACCAGTACACCCGGCCCGGGATGCCTCTCGGCAGGAAGATGGACCGCTGGGTGTAGCGACTGCCGTGGCCCTCTTGCGGCATGACCGTGATCTCGAGCCATTCCCGTCCCGGCGCTCGCTTGGTTGAGCGCAGCCGCAACAGCGTGCCCGCCGCGCGTTCCTCGACCTTCCAGCCGGCCGCCCGCGCGTTCACGGCATCCTCCGCCGCCGCCCAGACGTCGGCGGGTTCAGCGGCAGTTTCCTCGGTGCGCGCGTCGGTGTAGACGATCTCGCCCGCCCAATCGGGATCCGTGGGCAGCGCCTCGGCCGGTTCGGTCCGCAACGACGACCACGAGGGTTCCGGGACGCCGCGCGCGGCACGGCTCAGCGCCAACTCGACGGCCCGGTGGTAGGCGGTCAGGCCGCCCGGCGGGGGCCCGATGACACTGTCGATGTCGTGGTTGCGCATCACCGCGTCGCACTCCAGCGACTCGATCAGGGGGCGCGCCAGACCGGGCGGGATCGGCGTCACCGTCCCGACCCAGAGGCTGGCGATCGTGGGCGTCAAGAACGGCAGCACAATCAGATACCGCTTGCCCAGGCCCGCGACCTCGGCGTAGACCCGCATCATGTCGCCGTACTCCAACACGTCGGGCCCGCCGATGTCCCAGGTACGCGACGAGGGCACCGCCGCCGTAGCCGCGGCGACCAGGTAATACAGCACGTCGCGCACGGCGATTGGCTGGATCTTGTTGTGCACCCACTTCGGAGTGGTCATCACCGGCAGCCGGTCGGTGAGGTGCCGGATCATTTCGAATGAGGCCGATCCCGAGCCGACGACGACACCCGCCTGCAGCACGACGGTTTCGATGCCCGAGGCGATGAGCGCGTCGCCCACGGCCGTCCGCGACTCGAGGTGTGGCGAGAGCTTGCGACCCTCGGGATGCAGCCCGCTCAGATACACGATCCGCCGCACGCCGGTTTGCCGGGCCGCGGTCACGACATTGCGGACCGCCCGCGTCTCCTCGTCCGTGAAATCCTTCGCCGTTCCCATCGAATGAACGAGGTAGTAGACGACGTCGATCCCGTCGAACGCCGCGACCAGCGAATCGACGTCGCCCAGGTCGCCGCGCGCGACCTCAGCCTGCTGCCGCCACGGCACGTCCGCCAACTTGGCAGGGTTGCGCGCCAGGGCGCGCACCTGGTGGCCCTCGTCGAGCAGTCGCGGCACCAGCCGGGCGCCGATGTAGCCGGTCGCCCCGGTTACCAGGCAGCTCACCTGTCCAGCCATGGGTTCTCCGTTCGTCGTCTTCGAATTATTCGGACCCGACGCGGGGGAGGATTACCGGCTTGGGCCACCGGTAAGCACCACAGGCTCAGCGGTCGGTGAAGTCCGGCGTGCGGCGCTGCTGGAAAGCGGTTGCGCCCTCGACGAAGTCGTGCGATCGCAGCAGCACGGCCTGCCCCTCGTACTCACGCTGCAAAGCCGGATCCAACTGGGGGAGCGTGGCCGCGTTGATGGCGAGCTTGGTCTTGCCGAACGCCGCGACCGGTCCCGCCAACAGCCGGGCGATCACCTTGTCCACCTCGGCCTCGAATTGGTCGGCGGGGTAGACGGCGCTGACCAGCCCCCAGGACAGCGCCTCGGCGGCAGGCAGCCGTTCGGGCAGCAGCGCCATCTGCATCGCCCGGATGCGGCCGACGGCCGCGGCGATCAGCGCGGAAGCACCGCCGTCGGGCATCAGGCCGATCTTGGTGAAGGCGAGCATGAAAAAGGCGCTCTCCGAAGCCAATACGATGTCGCACGCCAGCGCCAGCGAAACCCCGACGCCGGCCGCCGGTCCCTGGACCACGGCGACCACCGGGTGCGGAACCGCGGCGATCGCCCGGATCAGCCGGTTGATCTCCAGGACGATCTCGTCGGGCGAGAGCCCGGTGTCGGACACGTCGTCGGCGCTGATCCCAGCTCCGGAGCAGAAGCCGCGGCCCGCGCCGCCGAGGCGCACTACCTTCACCTCCGGGTTGCTCGCCGCGCGTTCCATCGCGTCGGCGATGCCGGTAATCACCGGCACGGTCAGCGAATTGAGGCTGTCCGGGCGGTCGATGGTCACCGCCAACACGCCGTCGGACAGCGTGACGGAAAGGCCTGCGACGGGGGTCAGGGTGTCGATCGCGGATTGCGCCATGGGCTCACCCTAAGTGACCGGGCTGCGCGCCCGCCGCGGGCGGCTGCGAAGATGCCAACAACAACGGGCGTCAGAGCAGACGAAAGGTCGGTGGGTCGTGGCTGGACCGCTGAAGGGACTTCGGGTCGTCGAGTTGGCCGGCATCGGGCCGGGTCCGCACGCGGCGATGATCTTGGGGGATCTGGGCGCCGACGTGGTGCGCATCGATCGGCCATCGACCGGTCCCGGCGGTGTCGCCAAGGACGCCATGCTGCGCAACCGGCGCGTGGTGACCGTCGACCTCAAGTCCGACGAGGGACGTGCCGTCGTGTTCAAGCTCGTCGCCAAAGCCGACGTGTTGATCGAGGGCTTCCGCCCCGGCGTCACCGAGCGGCTCGGCCTCGGGCCCGAGCAGTGCGCCGAGGTGAACGAGCGGCTGATCTACGCCCGCATGACGGGCTGGGGACAGTCCGGCCCGCGCAGTCAGCAAGCGGGCCACGACATCAACTACATCTCCCTCAACGGGATCCTGCACGCCATCGGGCGGGCGGACGAGCGGCCGGTGCCGCCGCTGAACCTGGTCGGCGACTTCGGCGGCGGCTCGATGTTCTTGTTGGTCGGCATCCTGTCCGCGCTGTGGGAGCGGCAGAACTCCGGCAAGGGTCAGGTGATCGACGCCGCGATGGTCGACGGTTCCAGCGTGCTGATCCAGATGATGTGGGCGATGCGGGGGCTGGGCATGTGGTCGGACGTGCGCGGCACCAACATGCTCGACGGCGGCGCGCCCTATTACGACACCTACGAGTGCGCCGACGGGCGCTACGTCGCCGTGGGCGCCATCGAGCCGCAGTTCTACGCGGCCATGCTCGCCGGGCTGGGCCTGGACGCCGCCAGCCTGCCGGCGCAGAACGACGTGAGTCGCTGGCCCGAGCTGCGCGCGGCGCTGACGGCGGCCTTCGCCGCTCACGACCGTGACCACTGGGCGAAGGTGTTCGCCGATTCCGACGCGTGCGTGACACCGGTGCTGGCGTTCGGAGAGGTGCACACCGAGCCGCACATCACCGAGCGGAACACGTTCTACGAAGTTGAGGGTGGTTTGCAGCCGTTGCCTGCCCCGCGGTTCTCCCGCACCACGCCCGACGTGCCCCGCCCTCCGGCCGCCCCGCTGGCCGACGTCGAAGCCGTGCTTAACGACTGGGTATAGTCGCCAACCAACTGGTTGGCTGGACTCAAGGAAGGACTCGAATGGAAATCAAGGACGCCGTAGCCGTCGTCACCGGGGGCGCCTCGGGCCTGGGCTTGGCCACCACCAAGCGGCTGCTGGACGCCGGGGCGCAGGTGGTTGTGATCGACCTGCGGGGCGAAGAGGCGGTCCAAGAGCTCGGCGAGCGCGCCCGCTTCGTGCAGGCCGACGTCACCGACGAGGACGCTGTCGGCAAGGCGCTGGACACCGCCGAGTCGCTGGGCCCGGTGCGCATCAACGTCAACTGCGCCGGCATCGGCAACGCGGTCAAGACGCTGTCCAAGGACGGCCCGTTTCCGCTGGACGCGTTCAAGAAGGTGGTCGGGGTCAACCTGATCGGGACGTTCAACGTGCTGCGGCTGGCCGCCGAGCGCATCGCGAAAACGGAACCGGTCGGGGAAGAGCGTGGCGTGATCATCAACACCGCCTCGGTCGCCGCGTTTGAGGGCCAGATCGGCCAGGCCGCCTACTCGGCGTCCAAGGGCGGCGTGGTCGGGATGACGCTGCCGATCGCGCGCGACCTGTCGCGCGAGCTCATCCGCGTGGTGACCATCGCGCCGGGGTTGTTCAAGACCCCGTTGCTGGGTTCGCTGCCCGAGGAGGCGCAGAAGTCGCTGGGCAAGCAGGTTCCGCACCCGGCCCGGCTCGGCGATCCCGACGAGTACGGCGCGCTCGCGGTGCACATCATCGAAAACCCGATGCTCAACGGCGAGGTCATCCGCCTGGACGGCGCCATCCGCATGGCGCCTCGCTGAGGTCTCCAAACACGAAAGCCCCCCGCGACGAGCGGGGGGCTTTCGTAACGGAGCAAGAACTTATCGACGGAACCATCGACTGACGGCGGGTTCGGCCATTAACAGGCGTGCGAGCATGCTCATGGTCGGACCTCAGCTCGCCGCTTGCAGTTCGTCGAACTGCTCCGAGGTCTCGCCTTCCACCAGGACGTCGCCGTGGTAGAGGGCTTCGAAGTCAACCTTGATGACGTCGGCACTTGTGTCGTCGATCCACATGACACTGAGCGTATGGGCCACCATTAAGGAATCTTTGAGTCACGATTCGGAAAACCGTGGCAATTTACCGCTCGGTAGGTTGTAAGCGGCCGACCGCGGCGTTTAGGCCGGTGACCTGCTTAGTTGGCACACATTTTTCTGGCCGGACTCTTACTGTCGCGGCGGTTTAAAAACGCCCGCATTGAACCGCGCGGCCGCCGCCGTCGTCCGTGCTTAAAAGGAATCTGTTTGACGCGTGGAAACTAGCGTTTGTTACGTTGTCGCGGGTACGCCAGCGGCCAGCGCGATCAGCACCGGCGGCGGAAGGGCTCGACATGCTGCAGGGGATCGCCCGATTGGCCATCGCGGCGCCACGCCGCATCATTGCAATAGGTGTCCTGGTCTTCATCGCCGCCGCGATCTTCGGCATCCCCGTCGCCAAGAGCCTGTCGCCCGGGGGCTTCCAGGATCCGCACTCGGAGTCCGCCCACGCGATCGAGGTGTTGACCGACAAGTTCGGGCAGAGCGGTCAGCAGATGCTGATCCTGGTGACAGCGCCCGGGGGCACCAACAGCGAACAGGCCCGCACCGTGGGGACCGACCTGGCCAACCAGCTGCAGAAGTCACCGTTGGTTTACAACGTGTCGTCGCCGTGGACGGTCCCGCCTGAGGCGGCCGGCGACCTGATCAGCCGCGACGGCAAGTCGGGCCTGCTCGTGGTCAACCTCAAGGGCGGCGAGAACTACGCGCAGACCAACGCCCAGACCATCGCGGACCAGTTCATCCACGACCGTGACGGCGTGACCGTCAGCGCCGGCGGCGCGGCGATGCAGTACGCCCAGATCAACACGCAGAACCAGGCCGATCTGCTGGTGATGGAGATGATCGCGCTCCCGCTGAGCTTCCTGATCCTTATCTGGGTGTTCGGCGGGCTGCTGGCGGCGGCGTTGCCGATGGCGCTGGGCGCGCTGGCCGTCGTCGGTTCGATGACGGTGTTGCGGCTGATCACGTTCAGCACCGAAGTGTCGATCTTCGCGCTCAACCTGAGCACCGCGCTGGGCCTGGCGCTGGCCATCGACTACACACTGCTGATCGTCAGCCGCTACCGCGACGAGCTGGCCGAGGGCAGCGACCGGGAAGAGGCGCTGATCCGGACCATGGCGACCTCCGGGCGCACGGTGCTGTTCTCCGCGGTCACCGTGGCGTTGTCCATGTCGGCGACGGTGGCGTTCCCGATGTACTTCCTCAAGTCGTTCGCCTACGCCGGCGTGGCCACCGTGGCCTTCGTCGCGACCGCCTCGATCGTGCTGACGCCGGCCGCCATCGTCCTGCTCGGTCCCCGGCTGGACACGCTGGACGTGCGCCGGCTGTTGCGCCGGGTGTTCCGGCGCCCCGAGCCGATGCACAAGCCCGTCGAGCAGCTGTTCTGGTACCGGTCGAGCAAGCTGGTGATGCGCCGGTGGGCGCCGATCGGCCTGACCGTCGTTGCGTTGCTGCTCCTGCTCGGGCTGCCGTTCCTCGGCGTGAAATGGGGCTTCCCGGACGACCGCGTGCTGCCGCGTTCGACGTCGTCGCACCAGGTCGGTGACCGACTGCGCAACGATTTCGCGGACGACTCCGCCACGTCCGTGCCGGTCGTCGTTCCCGACGCGCGTGGCCTGAATCCGGCGGACCTTGACCGGTACGCCGCCGACTTGTCGCGGGTTCCCGACGTGTCGGACGTGTCGGCTCCGGGCGGGACGTTTGTCGGCGGGAACCGGACGGGACCGCCCGCGGGGGCCACCGGTCTGGCCGACGGCAGCGCCTTCCTGACCGTCAGCAGCGCGGCGCCGCTGTTCTCGCCGGCCAACGACGCGCAGCTCAAGCGGTTGCATGAGGTGCCCGGGCCGGCCGGCCGAGCCGTCGCGATGGGCGGTGTCGCCCAGGTCAACCGCGACAGCGTGGACGCGGTCACCGATCGGCTTCCGCTGGTGCTCGGGTTGATGGCCGCCGTGACGTTCGTCCTGCTGTTCTTGCTCACCGGCAGCGTGGTGCTGCCTGCGAAGGCGCTGGCCTGCAACATCCTTTCGCTGACTGCGGCCTTCGGTGCGCTGGTGTGGATCTTCCAGGACGGGCATCTCGGCGCGCTCGGAACCACGCCGAGCGGGACGCTGGTCGCCAACATGCCGGTGCTGCTGTTCTGCATCGCCTTCGGGTTGTCGATGGACTACGAGGTGTTCCTGCTCTCGCGGATCCGCGAGTACTGGCTCGCGTCCGGGGCCGCTCGACCCGGACGGCCGACCCCGAAGGAGGCGCACGCCGCCAACGACGAGAGCGTCGCGCTCGGCGTCGCCCGTACCGGCCGGGTGATCACCGCGGCCGCCCTGGTGATGTCGATGTCGTTCGCGGCGCTGATCGCCGCCCACGTTTCGTTCATGCGGATGTTCGGCCTGGGCTTGACGCTCGCCGTGTTCGCCGACGCCACCCTGGTGCGCATGGTCGTGGTGCCGGCGTTCATGCATGTGATGGGCCGGTGGAATTGGTGGGCGCCCAGGCCGCTGGCCTGGCTGCATGATCGGTTCGGCATCAGCGAGGGAGGGGCCCACGGATACGTCGAGCCGGTGCCGCTAGACAGCGGCCCGCTGGCGGAACCCGTGTCCAACATCGGCTGACGCGCCGATCGGTTCGTCGGCAAGACCCTATTGTGAGGCTCATCCGAGTCGGAAGGTTGACGTGTATGACAACGGCGGTGGACAACCCGTTCTTCGCGCGCATCTGGCCCGTCGTCGCCACCCATGAAACCGAGGTGATCCGGGCCCTTCGCCGGGAGAACCTTTCGGGGTTGTCGGGGCGGGTGCTGGAGGTCGGCGCGGGCATCGGGACGAACTTTCCGCACTACCCGGAGTCGGTCCACGAGGTGGTCGCGGTCGAGCCCGAGCCGCGGCTGGCCGCCCAGGCACGGGCGGCGGCGGACGTGGTGCCCGCCCGCGTCGTCGTGACGGGTGAGACGGCCGAAGGATTCAGCGGCGGCGAGCCGTTCGACGCCGTGGTTTGCTCGCTGGTGTTGTGCTCCGTGCGGGATCCCGGCGGCGTGTTGCGACGCCTGTATTCGCTGCTGCGCCCGGGCGGAGAGCTGCGCTACCTCGAGCACGTGGCGAGCGCCGGAGCGCGGGGCAGTTTCCAGCGGATCGCCGACGCGACGCTGTGGCCCCGGTTGTTCGGCAACTGCCACACCCACCGCGACACCGAGCGCTCGATCATCGACGCCGGATTCGAAGTCGACGTCTCCCGGCGCGAGTTCACATTGCCGGCATGGGCGCCGATGCCGGTGTCGGAAATCCTGCTGGGCCGCGCCCGCAGGCCGTAATCCCGCGCGGCTACTTCAACAGCGCGGGCAGCCGCTGCAGCAACCCCGGCAACGCCTGGCCGGCCGTCTCGCGGATGCTGATCGTCGCGTGCCTGGACAGCGGCGTGACCTCGGGATTGACCTCGATGACGGCGGTGCCGCGGGAGAGCGCCAGCTCGGCCAGCCCGGCCGCCGGATAGACGATCGCCGAGGTTCCGACGACCACCATCACGTCGGCGGCCTCGGTCGCCTCGACGGCGGACTGCCACGGCGCGTCGGGCAACGGCTCACCGAACCACACGATGTCGGGCCGGATCAGGCCGCCGCAATGACACACCGGCGGCTCCACTTCCAGCATCGGTTCGGGCATCGCGGGCAGCTCGCCCGTGAAAGGCATACCGCAACGGTCACAACGGAATTCGAACAGGCTGCCGTGCAGGTGATGAACCGGCAGGCTGCCGGCCCGCTCGTGCAGGTCGTCGACGTTCTGGGTGATGACGCTGACCTCGGCGCCGTCTTGCCACGCGGCGATCGCGCGGTGCCCGGCGTTGGGCTGGACGTCGGCCACCAGATAGTGACGCCACAAGTACCAGCCCCACACCCGCTCGGGATTGTCGCGCCACCCCTGTGTGCTGGACAGCTCGTAGGGATCGAAGCGGGCCCACAACCCGTTCTTGTCGTCGCGGAAGGTCGGCACCCCGCTCTCCGCGGAAATCCCCGCGCCGCTCAGCACCGCTACTCGCATCCCACAAAGATAGCGGTGCTTGGGACATACTGAAGAGGTGGAGCTGCGGGATTTGCTGAAGGTCGACATGAAGGCGGGCAGGCCGCTGTTCGACCAGCTCAGGACCCAAGTCATCGACGGCGTTCGGGGCGGTGCGCTGCCGCCCGGAACCCGGCTCCCGACGGTGCGCGACCTCGCCGGCCAGCTGGGCGTCGCGGCCAACACCGTGGCCCGCGCCTATCGGGAACTCGAGTCGGCGGCGATTGTCGAAACCCGTGGGCGCTTCGGCACTTTCATCTCCCGCTTCGACCCGACCGACGCCGCGATGGCGGCCGCCGCCAAGGAGTACGTCGAGGTGGCCCGGGCGCTGGGGCTGACGAAGTCCGACGCGATGCGCTACCTGACCAACGTGCCGGACGACTGAGCGCGCTGTCCTAACGCAACACCTTCGCCAGCGTGCGCAGGTTGCGCGTCGTCGTCGACGACTTGTAGCGCGGCTTGCCCATCGTCTTGCCGATCGTGCTGTCCAGGGTGGCGCCCTTGGGTACCTGCCAATAGATGACGCCCGCGCCGCGGCCGATCCGCTCGTCCGGTCCGGTGGCCTCGCCGAGCGCGGCGAGTTCGTCGAGCGCCGCTTTGTCGGCGACGAACGTGACGTAGGACTGGTAGCCGTCGACCTCGGGTTCGAACGGGTAGGCGTCGACGATGGCGCGCACTGTCTTGAGGTCGTAGACCAGCACCCAGGCGTCGTAGCCGAATTTCTCGCGCAGCGCGGCTTCGGCCTTCTTGCGCACCGCCGCCGCACCGGCGGACGACTCCAGCAGGACGTTGCCGCTGGCCAGGATGGTGCGCACGTCAGTGAATCCGGCGTCGGTCAAAGCGCGCGCCACCTCGGCCATTTTGAGGTTGACGCCGCCGACGTTGACGCCCCGCAGGAACGCCGCGTACTTGGTCATCATCCGATTTCACCAGGGCGGCCCGTGCTGACGCGATCCGGGACCGGTTGCTGGACGCGCAACGTAGGCTTTGCGGCATGGGACGCCAAGTCTTCGACGACAAGCTGCTGGCCGTGATCAGTGGAAACTCTCTCGGAGTGCTGGCCACCATCAAACGCGACGGGCGCCCGCAGTTGTCGAACGTGAGTTACCACTTCGACCCGCGCGACTTGGCCGTGCGGGTGTCGATCACCGAGCCGCGGGCCAAAACGCGCAACCTGCGCCGCGATCCGCGGGCGTCCATCCTGGTCGACGCGGACGACGGGTGGTCGTACGCGGTGGCCGAGGGCACGGCGATGCTGACGCCGCCCGCGGCCGCCCCCGGCGACGACACCGTCGAGGCGTTGATTGCCTTGTACCGCAACATCGCCGGCGAACACCCGGATTGGGACGAGTTCCGCGAGGCGATGGTCACCGATCGGCGGGTGCTGCTGACCCTGCCGATCTCGCACGTGTACGGCATGCCGCCCGGAGTGCGGTAGCCGCCCGAATGCGGCAATCCCGGCTAGGCTGCCGGTATGGCTGAATCGAAGTCATCCGAGGCGCCCGAATCGGACGACGACAACAAGCGCAAGTTCCGTGAAGCCCTCGACCGCAAGATGGCCAAGTCGTCGGGCGGGTCCGACCACAAGAGTGGCGGCGGTAAGCAGACTCGCACGCATGGCCCGGTGGAGAACCGCCGCGAATTCCGCCGCAAGAGCGGCTGACCGTCGCCCGTTGCGCGGCAGGCACTTTGGCGGGTCAGCCTTCGGGCGGTGTGAAATGGCTGACCGAAGGGTCGGCCTGACCGGGCTCGCCGCGCAGGCTGCCCCGGGTGCTGGGGTGTCCGAAGTTCACTTGGGACGGGTCGTTTTGGTAGGCCCAGTCCGCCACGATGGTGCGTTCACGGAACTTCCAGCGGCCGTCGTCTTTGGTGTAGGTGTCCAGGTACCGGCCGCCGATGATGACGTCTAAGTCGTGGTCGGGCCCGGCGAAGGTGTGAAACACCAGGCAATAGATCTCACCGCGGGCCGTGTTGCCGTCGATCACGAAGTTCGTTGTGGTGATGTTGTGTTGGGAGACACGCACGTACGGTTCCGCGGCCTGTAGCTGGGCGATGAACTGTTCGACGCCGCCCGCGGAGAACGAGCCGTGCGAGTCGATCGCCTCCGGGTGGTACAGGCCGCGAAGCGCGTCATAGTCGGCGCGGTCGACGGCCCGGCAGTAGGCAGTGACGAGTTGATGCAGTTCGTCGCGGTCCAGCATCAGTGCCAAGCGGGCCTCATCCACCACCACGTCACCCAACTCCCTGGTTATTCGCTGGTCGTAAGCGCCTTTCTGATAGGTAGTCTCTCAACACATAGGTCATCGGTTTTAGGGTGTTCAGCGGAAAGGTTGGTCGTTGACGGTGAAACTTTGGCTCGCTCAAGATCCTGAGGCCGACGCGCTGCTGGACGACAATCCGTTGGCCCTGCTCATCGGGATGGTTCTTGATCAGCAGGTGCCTTTCGAGACGGCCTTCTCGGGGCCGAAGAAGATCGCGGACCGGATGGGCAGCTTTGGTGCTCATGAGATCGCCGAGTACGACCCCGACAAGTTCGCGGCGCTGTGTTCGGAAAAGCCTGCGATACATCGCTTTCCGGGGTCGATGGCCAAACGCATCCAGACGCTGGCCCAGATCATCGTGGACCGTTATGACGGCGATGCCACCGGCTTGTGGACCGCCGGGGACCCCGACGGCGAGGAGCTGCTGCGGCGAATCAAGGGGCTACCCGGCTTTGGCGAGGTCAAGGCGCAGATTTTCCTGGCTTTGTTGGGCAAGCAGTACGGCGTCACGGTCAAGGGCTGGCGCGCGGCGGCCGGGCAGTTCGGCAAGGCCGGCACGCACATCTCCGTCGCCGATATCGTCGACGCCCAATCGATGGGCAAAGTGCGTTCCTATAAGAAGCAGATGAAGGCGGCAGCCAAGGCGGCCAAGTAGTAGGTCACCAGAAGGGAAGGGCGGCAACGTGAAGACACACATAACGTGTCCGTGCGGGGAAGCCATCGTCGGCAAGGATGAGGACGAGCTGGTCGAGCTGACCCAGGCTCATCTCGCCAGCGATCATCCGGGTCTCGAATACGATCGCGACGCGATCTTGTTCATGGCGTACTAACTGTCTGGCTAAACGCCGAGCGCGCGTGCCCCCGGTGGGGACACGCGCGCTCAGGGCAGGGAACAGTGCTGGCCCTACGGCACCACCGTGGAGCCGATCGTGGGCATGAACTGGCACTGTTTTTCCTTAGTCGTGACCTGCCCGAAAATGGTCGACATGATGCTGCCCGACCCGGTGTCGGCGATCGCGGTCAGCGTCGTCGGCCCGTCGCCGTTGATGTCGGTGCGCGGCTTGAGCCCGACCGTTCCCGATTTGCCCGTGGTCAGGTTCACCCACGTGACGTTCAGCGGCAGCTTCTGCACCTCGGCCGGCCCGGGGGTGCCGACGGCGGTGAACACATAGGCGGTCTGCCCGGGGCCCGGCCCGGGAGTCGGGATCTTCGCCGGGCCCGCCACCGACAGCGCGGTGGCGATCGCGCTGGTGCCATCCGCCAGGCAATTGGTGCCGATCGAGGGATACATGAAGTCCTGCGTGGGCGGAGCGTCCGGGCCGAAGCCCGGAGCCGCGACCGGCGCGGCGGCGGGTGCGGGAGCGGCGGCCGGTGCAGCTTCGGCCGGCGCGGGAGGCGCCGGCACGGGTGCCGCGACGGGTGCGACGGTGCCCGGCCCCGGCGCGGAAGCCGGCGGCGCGGCGACCGGCGGAGCCGCCACCGGTCCCGGACCGGCGGCGTGTACCGGGTCGATTCCGGCCGGCAGGTGTGACTGAGCGCCCGGTTCGGCGCCCGCGGCCGGCGGGGCCGCGGCCGGTCCCGGACCGGCGGCGTGTGCCGGGTCGATTCCGGCCGGCAGGTGTGACTGGGCGCCCGGTTCGACGCCCGCCGC